>JAJQDO010000329.1 GCA_021202175.1 Clostridiales bacterium
ATGAGATGGTCTGTTGGAGGAGTTCGTCCTATTGAGGAAGGAATCATAAACCTTGTAGCAGGTTTCATAGTGTTCGTTTTCCCACAGATCGAAATCGTCAACCTGCCATGCAGTCTCTTTGCTCGAAAGCAGATTATCCAGACGTTTCTTCTGTTCCTTTTTGCTGATCTGGAAGAAAAACTTCAAGACGAGATAACCATTGTCCGTCAGAGAACGCTCGAAACGGTTCACACTGTCGATGCGGTTCTTATAATCCTTTTTGCTGATATTCCCCATCAGCTTATCCTTAGTGAGCTCGCTCATATAAGCGGTATCGATAAACTCAAAGCGGCCGTTTTCCGGTATCTCAGCGAAATATCTTGCCATGAATGGCTGTCGCTGCTCGTCCTCAGACCGTCTGTGCATGGAAATCGATGTGAAAAATCTCGGATCCAGATTTTTGATTACTTTTCCCAGAATCGTTCCTTTTCCAGCCGCGCCCCAGCCTTCAAAAATAACAAAGATCGGCAGTTTTTTTCCTTCATCTGCAACTGTCTGGCAAAAAGCCCAGTATGAGCGGCATCTAGCCGTTCCTTAATCTCCTCTTTCGATGGTTTTAACATAAAGTCAACATTACTAATCATATTGTCCCTCCTTATATGATCAAAAATATATTTCTCCACGTCATCCGCACTTTTTACTTTTACAAAGTTAAATGGCTATGATGACTTATTCTATAAAGCCAAATGGCTATAATAATCTATGTTTATAATACCCCTGTCATAAACCCAATGGGCTATAATAATCTATATTTATAATACCCCTGTCATAAACCCAACAGGGCTGTGATCGTCTGATTTTTCGAAAAGCAGGTAACGTACACTCCATTGTGCACGCTACCTGCTTCGAATTCAATTTTTTCGGAAATGGAAACGAGATGAATCAGTTTTTAATATCCTGCCTTATTGTCGCCACACATATATGAACGATAGCAATGTACTAAAACTTGGCCGTCTCTCTGGTAGCTTCAGCTACCTGAATCACGTCGATCAATGGCGCTTGTTCCGCGGAAATAACAGCAGCTGCGACAGCACCTTCCAACACAGGACAATCGACCATCTTGAGATTTCTGCCCCGCATACTCTCCAGAACCTTTTCCGTTGTCATAACGGCACTTCCAAGATCGATCAAAATAACGACGCCTTCCTCAGTATAAATCTCATTAATGGCATTGCTGATCTTTTCAAAGCTGATTCCAAAACTGCCGTCATCTTTGCCCCCGGCAGCTCTCATCGGTGTTTCCGGCGCCAGGATAGTCGCCAGATCAACCACACCCTCCGCCAGCTTCTGACTGTGAGAAACTACTACAATATCAACCATACTTTTCCTCCTATGTGTAATCCCGCATCGTTAAAAGTAATGTATCTTAATATATCTACAGCTTCACGCAGAACAAAGTGTCCTGCAATATACATAACTTCGTCAGAGGCGAAGCGGTATGATACCCGTCGTTATGCCAATGCCTGCACTGCCTTGAGCATCAAAGTAAAGGAAGTCGCTCCCGGGTCCTGATGTCCGATACTTCTCTCTCCGAGATAACTGGCCCGTCCTTTGGTCGCAATGATCGTCTTTGTGTATTCGATGCCTTCCTCGGCTGCAGCCACACCAGCATCCAATGCCTTTTTCGCGTCACCATCCGCCGCATAAGATTCCTTCATGGCGTCTAATGCCGGAATCATCGCGTCCAGCATGGTCTTCTCGCCTTTCACTGCTTTGCCGCGCTTCATGATGCCGTCGATGGCTACTTCCATCATGCCGATGAAGTCGTCCATATTCATCTCCATCTTGCCATTCAGGTATGCGCCTGCTTTCATAAATGCCGTGCCGTACAACGGTCCGGAAGCTCCGCCCACGGTGGAAATCAGCTTCATGCCGATCGCTTTCAGGATAGAACCGATGTCCTTCCCTTCAAATGTGTCGATCACCGCGTTGACTGCGTCGAAACCGCGGGCCATATTGATGCCATGGTCACCATCGCCGATCACATTGTCAAGCTCTGTCAGATATAATTTCTGTTCATCAATATCTGCGATGATCTTTTTGATAACCTCAATTACTTTTGCACTGTCAGCCATAATCTATATACCTCTTTTCTTATATATTCCGGTATGTTCCCGTCGCGATATTCGTGAGTCATATTTCGAATGGCAGTATATATAGTAGTAGAACTCTAATCCGCTATCCACATACACCATATGCCAGCAAAATATGAATTACACCTCAAACCTGAAAACCCTGCCTGATTGCAAACCGGAAATCTTGTCCATCCGCACTTCAGCGAAAAGAAAGGGCCGACTGTAAACGCCGGCCCTTCGATACGTGAGTTATTTTGCTACAGTCATTGCCGGAGTGTCTGCTTCAGCATCCAGCAATTCTTTCAGCTGATCATCCAGACGGAGAAGCGTGATAGAGAAACCTTCCATCTCAAGGGATGTCATATATTCGCCTACCAATGTCTTATAAACCTTGATGCCTTTTTCCGCAAGTACATCAGATACGTGATTATTCACAACGAACAGTTCCATCAACGGAGTAGCGCCGCATCCATTAATCATGACAGCAACCTCAGAACCGCTGTAATCGATATCTGCCAGAATCTTCTCTAATAAGGTGTCAACGATCGCGTCCGCTTCTTCAAGAGGTTTCTTCTCAACACCAGGTTCGCCATGGATACCGATACCGATCTCCATCTCGTCATCTTCCAGTTCAAAACCAGGAGTCCCTGCTGCAGGAACGATACAAGGCTTAATCGCCATGCCCATCGTCCGCACATTATCAATAACCTTCTGCGCGACAGCCTGTACCTCGTCAAGGCTGGCACCGGTCTCTGCCATAGCACCTGCGATCTTATGTACGAAAATCGTGCCGGCAACACCACGACGGCCCGTCGTCCAGGTAGAATCCTGTACGGCAACGTCATCATTTACAACGACTTCCTTCACTTCGATGCCATCCATGTCTGCAGCCATCTCCGCAGCCATCTCGAAGTTCAGAACATCACCGGTGTAATTCTTAACTACCATCAAAACGCCCTTGCCAGCGTCGACGGCCTTAATCCCCTCGTATACCTGATCCGGCGTAGGGGATGTGAATACAGCGCCTGCTACAGCCGCGTCCAGCATACCTTTTCCGACAAATCCTCCGTGAGCCGGTTCATGTCCGCTTCCGCCGCCACTGATCAGAGCAACCTTACCTTCTTTTTTCTCTGCTCTAACAACAACGTTTCCGCAATCAAGCTTCTTAACGTACTGAGGGAATGCCTTGACCATACCTTCGATCATCTGGTTCTCTACCTGATCAACCGCATTAATAATCTTTTTCAAAATAATCTCCTCCTTAACTGGTGTTTCAATTCCCTTTCGGTAATGCAACAGAGTGCGCCATATAGAATCCATCCACTGCGATCGGTATCATCTCAAGACAGGATACCTTCATAGGACAATTCTTGCCCGCTCCTTGTTCTATCATATCATTTTTGCACATATCGGTCAATTAAAAAAATAAGTTTTTCGTCGATTTCACACATGATTTATTTTCTCGAGATATTCACATCTGTCCAGCTCACAAATAATCATCTTTTTTTGAAGCATAAAAACTAAAAATCACATTTTATATGTTTTTGTCCGTATTCCGGCTTATTTTTTATTATTTCCTGTCCCGCGAATCGTATCCTTGAAGCAACAAAAGGCACGAAAAACTCATGCCTTTTGTCTTTTGTAATATGTCAACAAGTATCAAGTTAGTATTATATTGATATCCATTATTTTACCGCACCATTCACGACGCCGTTCAGAATCTGTTTCTGGCAGATCAGATAGAAGATCAGAATCGGCAGCAGTGCCAGCAGATAAGAGGCAAATGCCAGGTTGTAATTCGTACCAAACTGTGTCTGGAAGGTCATCTGTGCCAGCGGCAGGGTCGTCACGTCGCTTCCGCCCAGGATGACTAACGGCGTCATAACGTCGTTCCAGGTTCCGAGGGCTGTCAGGACAGCGACCGTCGCGTGCATCGGCTTCATGATCGGGAAGATAACGCTCCAGTAGGTCTTCCACGTGCTCGCGCCATCCACCCTGGCCGCTTCCTCCAGAGCGATCGGGATGTTTGTCAGATAGCCGCTGTACAGCAGGACGTTCATCGGCATGTAGAATACCACATAACAAAGGATGACACCGGCCACATTATCCAGTCCGATCTGCGCTGTCTGTTTTACCAGAGGCATCATCAGGATGGCAAAGGGGACGAACATACCGCTGACGATATATAAGTATATGAAGTTATATCCCTTGTTCTGCGCTTTGCTCCTTCCGAGCACGTAACCGATCATGGAATGCAGAACGATAGCCAGGCCGACGGTTACGCCGGTGATAAAGATGCTGTTAAACAGGGAATGCCAGAAATCCGTCACTTCCATGGCTTCGGCAAAGTTTGCCAGGCTCCAACTCTTCGGCAGGGAAAGGATCCCCGCGATGCTGTTCGTCATCTCCGAAGGGCTCTTAAACGCAATGACTACGGTCATATATAATGGGAAACCAACCGTAAATACACCGACGATGATCAGCAGGACGGTGAGCGGCATATTGTATTTTTCTTTTACTTTCACATTTTCTTTCATTATAACTGCTCCTCCTTACTTCCTAATACCGTCATCTGGAATACGGAAACGGCTACGATCACGATAAAGAAGATGACCGCGTTCGCGCTCTGGAATCCGAACTGGCCGCCGGAAAGACCGTTGTTGTAGATCAGGTAAGAGATGGACTCCGTGCTCTGTGTAGGACCACCCTGTGTCAATGCCACGATCTGATCGAACACCATCAGGAAGTTCTTCATACAGAGCACCAAGTTGATGGTAAAGAATGGCATGATCAGCGGGAAGGTCAGGCTCTTGAACTTCGTCCAGCCGGTCGCGCCGTCGATGGCGCCCGCTTCATAAACATCTTCCGGCACGGTCTGCAGCCCGGAGATATAGATGATGGTGTTCATGGCGATGGACTGCCACGCGCACACGATCATGATACCGACCCAGGCCCATTTCGTGCTGGCCAGGATGCTGGTCGCTTCTATCCCGAGCATACCCAGGAAGCCCGGAAGGATGTAGGTGAAGAAGTAGTTGAAAATGTAGCCGACGACCAACGCGCCCAGGATGTTCGGCACGAAATACAGTCCGCGCAGGCCGCTCTTGAACCTGATCTTGCTGTTTAAGGCCAAAGCAAGAATCAGGCTGATGACATTGACCACGACCGTGGCAACAATGGCCAGCTTGAACGTGAACAGATAGGATTTCCCTACCCTGGCGTCCGTAAAGAGGTCTTTATAGTTTCTCAGTCCCACCCAGTCGTAGCTTCCATATCCTCTGAAGTTTGTGAAGCTGTAGATGGCGCCCTTAATCAGGGGCAGTGTGTTAAAACAGAAGAACAGTGCCACGATTGGTATCGTGATCAGCAGAAATGTTCTCTGCCTGTCATTTATCTTTTTCATTATTTCTCCTTTCTTTCTACATAAACATCATTGTCTGTATAAACAAATGTATCTTCATGTCTAGGGGTATATATAAACGAATACATCTTCTTGTCTGATTACATGTACAAAAAAGCGCCTTCCTGTGTTTTGTTTCAAGTATAAACAAATGTGGCCCCATGACCATTTACATATGAAGCTAAAACAATCCATGTCTGTCTTCATGTAAAACCATGGTTATCTCCTTGTCCAATCAAGAGACATGCATATTGTTTTATTCCGTTCCGTTTTGCACTGCATAGTCTTCCTGCATCTGAATGATATCGCGGTTATATCTCACCCAGTTGGTATCAAACGTGCTAAGGAAATCGTCCACATCCTGGTTGATCACGAGGGTTTGGATCAGTGCGTCAACAGACATCTCAGAAGGATAGTAGTGATCCTGATAATCAATCATCTTACCAGCATCAATATACTCTGTCATACCGTCGAGTTCATCCGCCAGATCGTATTCCTCATCCGCCAGACAGGGAACTGCCATCTGCGCGTCAATATAGGTTTGGATATTGTCATGCTCCAGTAAGAAATCGAGTACCTCATACGCTTCTTCTTTGTATTCGCAGGCTTCTGTCACACAAAACTGCAGGTCGACACCGGAGTTCAGGTAGTTATCTTCCGCGTTGTCGCAGGCCGGCATCACGAAGGAGTCAATCTGCATGTCCGGATTCACCGAAAGAATCTGCGGGATTGCGTAACTGCCGATGGTGTACATTGCCGATTCTCCATTGGCAAATGCGGTGCAGGCGTCATTATAGCCGTATCCGACCGCTCCAGATTCTCCATATTGAAGCATTTCCAGATATTTCTCTGCCACTTCCCTGTATTCGTCAGTAAATGTAGTCTCGCCCAGGTTCACCTGCTGGCATACATCAGACGGTGCCAGAGAAACGGCCATGGCATTCCATGGAGTCAGACAGGTCCAGGTGTCCTTGAATCCGAAATACAATGGCTGAATACCTTGTGCCTGAATATCCTCACAAAGCTGCATAAACTCATCCCAAGTTGTCGGAATCTCCCATCCGTATTCCTCAAACATCTCTTTATTATAGAGGACTCCTGCCGCATTCGCCACGTAAGGCACGCCAAAGGTCCCTTCTGTCGGCACAAATTCCAGATTCTCCAGGATATCAAGATAAGCCTGATTTACACGACTCAGTCCCTCATAATCGGAAATATCCGCAAGGATGCCGGCATCTACATAATAGGAATAATTGATATCACCGCCGATGCCGATGATATCCGGATAGTCTTCGCGGATAAACCTGGTCTGCAGGATGGTCGTGGCGTCGCTGGGCGAACTGATCGTCAGATGGATATCGTCATGGGTCGCGTTGAATTCCTCTTCCAGGGCCTCAAAAATATCCACGGCTTCCGGTTTGTACTGCACCACCTCAATCTCTACCACACCGCTGTTCGCGGAACCGGAGCATCCTGACAGCACCAGTACGGCAAACATCGTGAGCACCAGAAGCAGGCTCATACTTTTCTTCATGTTCCTCATTACTTTACTTTCTCCTTTCTCTCTAGAAAATAAATGATTATGTAACTTATATAAAAGAGTATAACATTCTATAATTCGACCCAAAATATCTTCATTTTTGCCTTTTATACCAATACGTAAGATTTTCGAGCAAATATGCTAATCGAATGACATTTTGATATATTTTCCATTTATTTCTGGTTGCATTTCCCATTTTTCCACCTTATAATTTGTGTACTGTATCATTGCTATTCCACAAATATGCCCAGGATATTTGCCAGTTTTCAATGATTCAGTACACAAATTCAGGAGAGCGAACTAAAGAATAATATGGATTTCAGGAGGATGAACCAATGAGCAATATTACTTTTTCCATATTTCCCAGTCAAAACTTCGTCGACTTAAGTCTATACCAGTTCGGCCGCGAGCAATGCAACCCATCGCATTCCTATGGACCAGCTGCGCGCAATCGCTATCTTTTTCACTACATACTCTCCGGAACAGGGACCTTGATGGCAGACGACGCCAAAGGTCATACTCAGACCTATCAGATCAGAAGCGGGCAGGGATTTATGATTTTCCCTGAACAGATCAATACCTATATCGCAGATCGTAATCTGCCCTGGGAATACATCTGGGTGGAATTTGACGGACTGCGGGCAAAAGAGATCGTCGAATTTGCAGGTCTGAGCAAAGACCATCCGATCTACAAAGCTCGCTCTCAGGAAATGAAAACAGTCATGGTGAATGAACTGATCTATATGAATGAACATAGAGGGGAACCGCCTTTCCACCTGGTCGGGCATTTATATCTTTTCATGGACGCCTTCACCCGCTCCTCCGCCTCCATGCGCGTTTCCAAAAGCAGCAAATTACAGGATTTCTATATTCATGAAGCCCTCGCATTTATAGAACAGTATTTTCAGAACAACATTTCTGTGGAAGATATCGCGAACACTTGCGGCTTGAACCGCAGCTATTTCGGAAAGATTTTCAGGGAAGCCATGGGGCGGTCGCCACAGGAATTCCTGATGAAATACCGGATGACAAAGGCTGCGGAACTCCTAAAGCTGACGGATCTGTCCATCGCCGACGTCGGCAGTGCCGTAGGATATCCGAATCAGCTTCACTTCTCCCGCGCCTTTAAAAATGTCTATGGCATCTCCCCGAGGGAATGGAGAAACAAAAACCGGTTCATGCCATCTCATGACTCCGTCAAAGAATAAAAACATAGGCGCATCCAATGCGATGCGTTTTATATTGCCGAAACGAAGTTTCCTATAAGACAAAAAAAGAGCTGCCGCTCAGTGGCTTCGCACTGAACAGCAGTTCTTTTATACGCACAATTATTTATATTTTCTTTTTCTGGCAGCTTCAGATTTCTTTTTACGTCTAACACTTGGTTTCTCGTAATGCTCTCTTTTTCGAATCTCCTGCTGTATCCCTGCCTTAGCACAGCTCCTCTTAAATCTACGAAGAGCGCTGTCTAATGACTCGTTCTCTTTAACGATTACGTTTGACATCTACTCACCTAACCTCCCTCCAGTTGCGTATTGTGCCTAATACAACTGTTTGGGTATTTTTGCACTGTCTAATATTATACCACAACGGCGGTTTTCGTCAATGCCTTTTTTTGCTGTAAGCAGAGTTTTTGACATTTTTGACATTTTGGCCTGTATCTTGTCTCTCTATACAGGCCATCTTCATTTTTCTCTGTTATTTCCGCCTCGGACCGCCTCATTTCTGGCAGCCCATTTCCGGTTATCAATGAAACCAAATCTTCCAATTAATCATTTGTTTCATCCATAAAACACTTTGGTATTTGTATAAATAACTACAGCAAATCTGCAAAAATATTTTCCGACATATTCATCATCTTAGCTGCTTCGCTGACAGAAAGGACGTCATTTTTCACTAACTGAATGAGCAACTCCACTTTTCCTTCTGCCTTTCCTTCTGCTTTTCCTTCTGCATGTGCTTCGGCAGCGATTGCCGCCATGGTTTCTTCTTCATTGTATTCTGTAATACACATCTCGATTACCTCCGATTTATGACTTATAAGATATTTGGCCAGCACGCCATTCTGGATACAATCCTCTATGGCCCGATTAACAGCATCTTCAATTACCATACCCTGCTCGGTGTATTCGCGAATCGTCTTAATAAAAATAGAGTATTCCTGTAAAGGGCGACATTTATCCATCAATTCCTTGTTCTTACCATAGTTGATGTTCAACATGATTGCTGTCCATTCGAAGGTTCCTTCTGTAACAGGTACCTTAAATGCATCCGACAGATTAAGAATAGTACGATCATCTGCTTTATCCGTCCCGTTATAAAAGACATAATACTGAGGAGCAGGAATCTCAACTAGAGATTTTGAATAAATATTTAATCCGTTATACGAAATATATCTACTGTATGACTTTCCAAAATACATGAAACCTCGTAATGGCATGTTTGGGTTATTAATTCAAGAATGCTGTAGCATTCTTGTGCGGCATGCGGGTCAGCTTTTGCTGACAAATTTCTAATCCGTATGCCTGCAATCCGCCGGAGGCTTTATGTTTAGCGTTTACCATAGCGGCACCTCCTTTAAGAAAACTAAATCTATATCTTTTCATTTTCTGATTTCCCTTCATATCTAAATTATAAATAATATCAGTTTATCTTCATATCTAATTATGAATAGTATCAGTTTATCTTTCGTTTTCTAAAGGAAAATGATTTCATATAAACATTCTAACATAATTGTATTGTCCATGCAAGAAAATATTTCAAATTATCACTATTTTTTCCATGCAATTTATCCCTAAACACCGCTAGTCCCTAAGTCTAATAATTATATGCCAAGGCAACAGCAGATAACAAAATACCACCCATCATGTACCGCAAATGGGACTACATCTTATCGCATTCCTGTGTTGCACCATCCATCGTCATGCCTTCAGACTTTTCTCAATCCCCTCGTACACATTTTTCATGGTCAATCCCTGGATAATCGTTGTAAAGAAAACGATAGCATAAGTACCGCCAAGAATGATGTGATACGTAGTTTCCGGCAGCATCGGGCTGGTGCTCATCGCCAGCGCAACAGAAAGTCCGCCGCGCAGTCCTCCCCACGTCAATAATTTTACAAAGTTTTTCTTATCGTAACCATCCGGCAGCACTCCAGCAAAGAAAGACATGCAGCCCACGCTTCCCGAACGACCAATCAGATTGCAGAGGATGGCGACAACGGATAACAAGAATACATGTGGCATCGTCAATATACGCAAAAAGGACAGGCCGAGCATCACATAAAGAACAGAGTTCAACAAGTTGTCGAGCATCTCCCAGAACGTATCGAATTTCTCCAGTTCCATCTTCCGCCCTTGCAATGCTTCCCTGTCACGCAAAGCGGAAAATAACACCCCGCACACCACGGAGGCGATCGCGCCGGAAAAACCAAGCTGTTCACAGAGCAGATACGCTGCGGAAACAGCAAGCAGACTGGCAAATACCTGCCGAGCTTCATCCTTTGTCCTGGAAAATACCGGGAAACAGATGGCTGTCACAACCAGACCAACCAACACCGCTCCAAACAGTTCTTTTCCCATTACCTGGAAAAATCCTTTACTTTCTTCTGCCTTTACCAAGCCGGAAAAGCATACGAAAAGAGCCACGCCCACACCATCATTTAACAGGGATTCTCCCTCGATGATAAAGCCGATCTGTTCCGGAAGGTGGAATTTTTTTAAAATACTCGTCGCCGCGATCGGGTCCGTTGGGGCTGTAATACTGCCAAACATCAGGCAGACTGGCAGTGTCAGAGACAATCCCAGAAGCCTGCTCGCCCCATAAAACAACATCCCATAAAATACAGCACCCAACAAGGTCGCTCCGATGGACAGCAATCCAATAATTCTGGCATGTTTTTTAAAATTTCCGATTTTCATGTGGCAGGAACCTGCAAACAGCATAAAGCACAGAACGCCTTCCATTAGGAATTCCTCAAGGTTAACAAATTGTATCTCGTCGAGCAGATCTGCTGCCGATGTGCCCGTCATGATCATCCCCGCCGCCAACAGAACCGCTCCAATGACGATGGCAAACAGCATCAGCGAGATCTCATAGGTGATTTTTGTAACCTTTTCATTGAAATATCCTAAAAGCACTACAAGCAGCATGATAATGACTACTTTGAACAAAAAACTATCCATCGTTATATCTCCTAAATTTCTATTTTATGTACTTCCATCGGTACCTCTATTTCATGTACACTCATCCTTGCTTCTCCTCCGAATCACGCACCTTCGGAATCAGCGAAGAAGCCAATCTTCCTTTCCCACGATTTTTCAGATAAATGACACCAAATATAGAAAACACAACCGCTCCCACAAAATTAACCATCAGATCTTTCATGGTATCCACGATGCCGATATCCAGGTATCCTCCCAGATTCCACTCTTCTCCATTTACCACCAGCGATTGCACCACAACATCGACCGGTACCGTGTCGCCGTGCGGATACAGTTTCAACTAGAGCATGGGGTCGACGCTCCCGTCCGTCTGATAGT
>JAJQDO010000082.1:0-7721 GCA_021202175.1 Clostridiales bacterium
ATTCGAGGTATGCCAATGGAAACAGCTAAATATTTAGGGTTTTCGGACGGCCTGGAGGAGGGGGAAGCAGAAGGAGAAGGCGGCAGTGCCGGTGAGGAAGCTACCACAGAGGCAGAAGGCGAGGAGGAGAGAGAATCTTCCGGCCAGCAGCTGGCAGCGCCGGTATATTACGCATTGCATTTCTTTACCCTGCCCTGGCGAATCCTGCTGCTATGCCTTTTGATTGCAGGCGCTTTTCTCTACCGATTTTTGTCAAGAAGAACCTGGCGGAAAAAAGTACAGCAGCTTTCTCCGGAAGGAACGGTAATCAATTATTACCAGTATTTTTTAAAACGCCTTGGACGAGCCGGTTTCCAAAAACCTGACAGCTACACGCTGGCGGAATATGCCAAAAATATGGAGCACGATCTGTCAGCATTTACGGCCGGGGACGAGAATTGTTCTTTCGCGCATCTGACGGAAATCTACACTACCGTCTTTTATGGAATGCGAACCATCGGGAAAAAAGAAGTACAGCTCTTTGAACAGTTTTTTGAGGTCTTTGATCAGAATCTGCGAAAAGAAATCGGATGGCCGCGCTATATATTGAAGGTTTTCTGGCGATAGGGTTAACATAGAAAACTGTAGATATATAAGTATAATAACGATTCTGGTATGTTATTTGCTAATGAATCAGACTTTATAAATGATTCAAATGCGACATTTCTGCGCAATCGAATGATTCAGCTAAGGTATAATAAGGAAAAGGGTGCATGTAATGAAAAAGAGGAGACGAATCAATCACAGAAAGAAAATCTCGCAGATTTTGATGCTCATATGCATTGCCGTTTTGTTGGTCGGCTGTCGTCCAAGCCCTGTTTTGGAGCAGATTATCTACACGAAAGATGCGGATATTACGGATTTTGATCAAGAACAGCTCAACCCGGAGGACCAGGCACAGGAAGATGAGCGCTTTAGCAATGAAGAGAAGGACGATGCGGAAACGGAGAGAGATACCGCCCAGACCGCTTCCGTTGAAGAGGATGAGGGAGACGATGATTCCTCTTCTTCCAATGTGGAATACAATGAAAATGGAGACAGTTCTCTTCCGTCTGCAAGTAGTGGAGACAGCAGCAATGACAGCAACTCTGGTGGAAGTGGATCGAGCGGCAGCGGTAACAGTGAGAATGATGACGATGACAGCGATGACGATAGTTCCGGCGATGACACCAATCAGTTGGACGAATTGGATTCCCTGGAAGATGATGGTTCTTCGAGCGAGGATGACGTCGAGAGCGATGACGAGGGTGGCGATACAGATACCGGCGATGAAAACGAGGATGCGAACGGCGGCGGCACTGGCGGCAGCGGTTCATCGAACAAAAAGACCGTCACAGATGGCAATGGAGAAGAGCAGGAGATTCCGGAGGATGTGGAAACTGTGGCCGCAGCGGGAGCAGCAGCGATTCTCGTGGAGATGGTCGGAGGAACCGGCCGTTTGGTTGGCACGTCTGAAAGTATTACACAAAACAACCTGGCTCAGACACTCTGTGCGGATATCAAGAATGGCAGCGTGAAAACCTGGTGGGATGATGATGGCAGTGAACCGATGAGCAACAGCGCTTTTAATGAGCTTCTGGTCACAAAACCGCAGGTCTGCTTTGAAATCAGCGGAGAAAATACATTTTCCAGTGAACAGATCGCGAAGCTTGCGCAGGAAGACATCGTTTATATGGCTCCGCCTTCGCTTTCCTCAACGGACAATCTGATCGAAGCAGTACAAATTGTAGCGGAGGTCTTGGATTATAACGAGACAACGGGCAAAAGTGCCTCGGCCATCGTGCAAAGCTACAGCAGCTGGGTCTCCGACTGTGTGAACAATGTACCGACGCCATCCAGCAATATGTACAGCCTGTTTGTTGCCGAATGGCGGGACGATATCAGCTATACCTTTGGCAACAGTGACGCCAGTTATCTGCCGGTCGATTCCGATGGCAGCGGTTCCGGCGTAGCGATTGCCTGGTCTCCGGCAAAGGATGAACTCGTATCTACATTTATGAATGCTGCTGGAGTGACCAATGAATCCACGGTGAACCAAAATCTTGATGATACGGAAGGCGTGTATGTTGCGCCCATGTTCCATCAGCTGAACGCGACATTTTCCAGTAATGAATATACTTACTATGATTCAAACATCGCCTCAATGGCTGACTGGTTTGTCACTCACCGAATCACCGATTCGTCCTATGTATTGCTGGGAAATGAAAGTTATCCGGCCATCATTGTGGCCGATGAGAGCGTGAAATCATCAATAGAAAGTAACTGGTACTGGCAGTATCATGGCAGGATCTCAGTGACCGGTGTAGACTGGAGTGCCGGATATGCTTCCGAAATCGACTCCAACAAGTTATTTTTCAGCAGCATATGCGGTGATTACGAGATTTATGTCGCTCCCACCGGCACCACCGCCTGGGCAGACGGTTCGGTGGAATCTCCATTGTTATCTTATTGGGTAGCGAACAAGATTACCGGGCGGGTTAACACGAATACGCTAAAGAGCAAAGTGAAATCCTTTTACAGCGAATTCTTCGGGGTATCGCTGTCAGACTCGCAGCTGGAAGAGATTATCGACTGATTTTCTGATGTTTGACTTTTGACCCTGCTAATCCATATATGTCTTTAATCCCATATATGTTCTTCGACACCATATATGTCTTTTGATACAGAAATTGATGAAAGAAGGGAGCGAAACGAAAGAAATGAAAAGAAATGAGAAGAAACCAGCAACTCACAGAAGAAGCTTCGTCATGTTATTTAGTATGGCGACCGCTTTATTATTTACCATGCTATTTACGATGAACGTCAATGCGGACCAAATCACAGTAACCAGTGAGAGCGAACTGCTCTCTGCGATATCCTCGGCCTCCGGCAGTGAGGCCAGCCCGGATGTCATCAATCTGGGGCAGGATATCGAGGTAAATCAGGAATTTATCCTGTCAAGTGGACAACACATCGAGATTCTCGGCAATGGCTATACCATGGCCATGGCTTCCGACAATACGGCAACCACGGACGACCCAACAATTTCCCTGTTTTTCATTTCGGGAGGCGCTTCTTTATCTCTTTCCAATATCACGATTGACGGCCAAAATCAGACCCGTTTATTTTATGTCACGGAAAATGCATCGTTTACCTCGGATGAGAGTGTTATTCTGACCCGTGGAAAAGCAGCGGCCACCGATGACAAGACTCTGGGCGGTCAGTGCATTTACAATGCCGGTACGACTTCCTTTGCCGGAACCATCACCACCTCCCTGAATGGATATTATGGCGTTATCTATAATTCTGGTACCTTTACGCTGGAAGACAGCGCCAGCTTTTCCTCCGTGCGTACGACCAAAGGCGGTGCGATTTATAATGATACGGACGGCACCTTTGTGATGGAAGGCGGTACTTTTCAAAAAGCGTTGGGGGTCTCCTCCTACGGAGTAGCCATCACGAATTTCGGTACCTTTACCATGGAAAATGGAACGATTACAGAGAGCTCTGGTTCCGTGAGTACCATCTATAATGCCGGTACATTTACCATGGAAGGCGGTACGATTTCCGGCAATACGAACACAGCGACGACCATCGTCGGCCAGTCGGGTGGTACCGTATACCAGAAAAGCGGTACCTTCACCATGACAGGAGGCCAGATTAGCGATAATGAGACTCGTACCGGCGGCGGAGTTCTTATAGATGGCGGTTCCTTTATCATGGATGGCACTGGAGCAGAAATCACAGATAATACCGCCATCTATCCTATCTCTTCCAGTACGAATATCGCAGATTTTGGAAACGGCGGCGGCGTCTTTATCAATAACGGTTCTTTTTATTTGAAAAATGGAACGATTTCCGGTAACAGCGCCGAATATGCGAACGATTCCGAAAAGGATATCAAATTTAACGGCAATGGCGGCGCCATATTCGTCAACGGCGGAACACTCTCCATCAGTGGCGGTACGGTAGAAAATAATGAGGCCATCGGTGAGAACACGGAAGGGATTTATGTAGGTACGAACAGTGTCGGTTCCAGTTCCAAAGATACGGTATCTTTCTGCCTTTCCGGCAGTGCATCCATCCGCGACACGATCTATCTGAGTACAGACACGTGGATTACCATTGACGGTGCGCTTGGCGACTCTGTTTCCTATCCGCTGTGGCAGGAATACGTACAGGTTGGAAACGCTATTGCCAAATATGCCGCATTAGAAAGCGGTGAGAGCGAATTCATGCAGGATGGGGACGCAGATAAATTTACTTCGGTAAATAGTGAGAGCGCAACCTTTGAACTGGATACAGATAATCGTCAGATCATCAATGCGAAGCTGGATCTATCTACCTGTACCATCACACTGGATGCGGAGGAATATGCTTATACAGGAAGAGCAATCACACCGGATATTACCATCACAGACGCAGAAGGAAATGTCATCCAGGCTTATGAGATGAGCATATCAAACAACGTCAATGTCGGTACTGCCACCATCGTCCTTTCTGGTGACGGGTACACTACAAAAGGAGAAGTTACGCTCACTTTCGAGATCGTGGCACGGGAACTGACAACAGATAACGTCTCCATTAGCGACACTTGTTACATTTATACCGGGTCCGAAATCACGCCATCGGTGGCCATTAAGATTGGAAATGTCACGCTTTCACAAGCATCGGAGCAGGCAGCAGACGGCAGCTGGGACGGAGATTATACCGTGGAGTATGCCAATAATGTCCAGATAGGGACAGGAGTCATCACGATCACGGGATATGGCAATGTTACCGGAACTGTGGAAGTTTCTTTCTATATTCGTCTGGAACAGACGCTGTCCGGCAGCACAAGTTATTCTAAAACCTGTGGAAGTTCCTTTACTTTAGACATGTCCGTCACAAAAGGAGACGGTTCCTTAAGCTATAGCAGCAGTGATGCCAGTATTGCCAGCGTAAACAGCGGTGGCAAGGTAACGTTGAAAAAAGTAGGGACGGCAACGATAACGGTGACTGCCTCCCTCACGAATCAATATGCGCCGACATCCAAAACCGTAAAAATTACTGTGACCAAAGGCACGCAGACTTTAAGCGGAAGCACGGTATACAATAAAACCTACGGAAGTACGGCCTTCACATTGAACACGAAGGTGTCCAAAGGCGACGGAACGCTTACCTACAAATCAGCGAACACATCGATTGTCAAGGTTTCTTCTTCGGGAAAAGTGACCATCACTGGAACCGGCCGCACGACAATCACAGTGTCAGCCAAGGCGACTTCCAACTATTATGCTTCTGCATCCAGGACGATTACCATCACCGTCCAGCCGAAAAAGGCTTCTCTGAAATCTGTGAAAAACACGAAAGCGAAAACAGCGACTGTTCAATGGAAGAAGGATACGAAAGCGACCGGTTACCAGATACAGTACGCAACCAATAAAAAATGTACGAAAAATGTAAAGTATATTTTAATCAAGAAGAATACAACGACCAGTACGAAAATCAAAGGACTGAAAAAAGGAAAAACTTATTATATACGTATTCGTTCTTATAAAAACGTGAGCGGAAAAGCGCTTTGCGGTGAGTGGAGCACGGTGAAGAAGATAAAGATTACGAAATAATTATCGTATCATGATAACATTTATATCAGTGGGAGGAGAATAGTCACTCCACCATGTTATGACGGTCGAATCAAAATTTTTTCTGTGGTTCGACCGTCTTTTCTTCATTGCTCCTGTAGTATGCACGATCAACCTTTCATTCTATAGCATGTATTTTTTTCCGTTTATCTTCATAAACATGATGTAGATATAAAAAATCATTTTGACAGTTACAAATAAGAAATGTCAAAATGATAGCAATCTATGTCATTTTTAATTTAAAATCCATCGGTTTTGCAAATTCAAAATTTATATCCACATATATAAAAATGATAGCGTGTCAAATATAAAAAACGGCTAACAAGTAAAATAGTTTACTGATACACAGATATCAAAAATCTTTTTCAATAAAACATCGTCCAAATAATGCCATATCATGCTATAATGATGACAGAAGGAGACACAATGAAGAATTTTGTACAGAATGTGATTCTTGTGCTTGTACTGACGATTCTGCTTCTATACTCTTACAGTTTTCTGGAGAGTCATTCCGGAGATTTCGGGTTAAAAGAGTTTTATCAATTTCTTACAAATGGCGAAACAGAGCATTCCTCCGACAGTGATTCAGTACAGGATGACATGAAAGATGGTGTCGGAGGGAATGGCGCCATCTCTGACGGCAGCAACAGCGATGCCTCCGCAATGTCCTTCAAAGCCGTCTGGCTCAGCTATCTGGAATTCAACGCCTATCGCAGGTCAGTCACTGATAATAATGAGGAAGCATTTACAGAGTTTTTCACGCGAGTGCTGGAGCACAGTAGGGAATGTGACTTGAATCGCATTATCGTGCAAGTGCGACCTTTTGGTGACGCTCTGTATGCTTCGGAATACTTTCCATGGGCTGCCTGCATATCCGGTACGCAAGGAGAAGATCCCGGCTATGACCCTCTGGAAATCATGGTGACACTGGCCCATGAAAACGATTTTGCCATCGAAGCCTGGATTAATCCTTACCGCATCTCTTCCGGCAGCAGTCTGGAGGAGCTTTCGGAAGATAATCCGGCAAGGATATGGGCACTTTCCGCGGACTCTACGAGAAATGTACTGACTTATGATGGCCAGCTATATTATAATCCTTCATCTAAGGAAGTCCGGGAACTGATCATACAAGGTGTTCAGGAGATCGTAACCAACTACGATGTAGATGGCATCCACATGGATGATTATTTCTATCCAGTATTTACAGCAGACAATGTCGACACCGATTTTGACGCTCTGGAATATGAGATGAATTTCGAAGAGGGAACAATCGCCCGGACACTCTCTCTGGCTGACTGGCGCCGCCAGAACGTCAATGAACTGGTATCCGGTCTTTACGCGACGGTGAATTCCATAAACAGCAATGTGACCTTTGGTATCAGTCCCGCGGGAAACCTCATGAATCTGCGCAGTGACTTAGAAAACTATGTTGATATCGATACCTGGATCAGCGAGACAGGATATATCGACTATATTATGCCACAGATTTACTGGGGATACTCGAACACTCTGGCGCCTTTTGACGAGATGTTGGGACAATGGTGTGATTTGATCGATAACTCCGAAGTACAGTTATACATTGGATTACAGCTTTATCGTATGGGAACCAGTGATACGGAACAGACCGATTATGAGGAACTGCAGGACGCAACTCTTATTGAGAAAGAACTAGAGCAGATCGCGGAAACACAAGCCGTGAACGGTTACTGCTTTTTCAGCTACCAGTATCTGGATGTTGATAATGAGACCTATGATTTTGATTCCAATGAATTTTCTTCCGGCCGTAAAAAGATTTTAAAAAAGATTACACAGTATTTGATTGAATGATCGATTTTTATGATTCGTTGGAAACAATCTGAAAAAAGATGATAGAGAAAAAGAGGGAAAAACTTTGATAGAAATAAAACAGCTGCTATATTTCCGCACCTGTGTGGAGGAAGGAAGTATCAGCACCGCCGCGGAAAAATTATATACAACACAACCGAACGTGAGCCGGGTAATCAGTTCACTGGAGACTCAGATGGGAACCACGTTGCTGCACCGCAATGCAAGAGGTGTCGTTCGTACCTCCGAAGGATA
>JAJQDO010000082.1:7731-11527 GCA_021202175.1 Clostridiales bacterium
GAATATCTGGATATGATGGGACAGAATTCTGCCCACCACTATTTTTCTATTGCTTCCATGCCAAGCAGATATCTGGCGATGATTTTCTCCAAATATTACAATAAACACGTCAACGAGCAGGCCGACTACCGCTTCTGGGAAGGGGATGTCAACGAGGTTCTCACGCAGATAGAAAGCCATCGCTCTGAGATCGGCTTTGTCTATATTCAAGAAAATCAGCTTACTTCCTTTCAGTATCTTTTAAAACGAAAACGTATGGAATATGTGGAATTAAAGCAGGGTGAGGCAGCCATCTATGTTGGAAAAAACAGCCCCTATTACGGAGAATCCGAGATATCGCTGGATATGTTCCCGGATATGAATTTTTTAAAAACGAATGAGGGTATATATGGCGTCGATACAGAGTTAGAAGAACTGATTCATAATAGCAAACAAAAGTATTATACGAACTCAACTTTGAGCACGAATAGCGATTATGTCACTCGTGGCATGTTGGAACTTACGGATTTTGCTCAGATCAGCTTCATCATGAAAGAATGGGATGAACAAAACGATCAGAGGGATACTCTCTGGGCCATCCCGGTTCCACAGATCGGAAATATTACTTTTGGCTATGTGAAGAGATTGGGTGAGGATATCCGGGATGAAGTCGTGGAATTTTTAGGTTATATCCAATGAACGATTACCTTTAGAGGAATTTCACCTAAAATAGCGTTGAATCCATAGAACAATTAGGCAATTTCTTGTGAAAACCCTCAGGAAATAACAATAATTTATACTATCGGTTCCGTATTTTATAGTTATAACAAAAAAGTATATCCTTGCCATTGCGTTTTCTGAATGGCATTCAACTATTTCTTCTATTATAATGTAAACAGGTTTATAAATGATATCAGTGTTAAAATTCAACTTTTTCGTCACAGCTATTTCCAGAGTTTCTTGCACAATATCTCCCAAAACATAGCTACAATACTACAAGATGTTGTGAAAGAGAAGTGAATCATTTCCTGGCGGTAAAAAGAGTTGATGCTTATATTAATTAATACATTATCATTACAATATAAATCATTACATCATAATTAGAAGGGAGAACCATATTGAAAAAGAAAAAATTATTACACATATTCTGTTCCGCTTTCCTGATTACAGCGCTTGCTCTCATGACAGGATGCTCCTCCTCCGGAGATACTGAAACAGACAATGAGGGAGCAACCGAAACGCAGGAAGCAGATGTGGATACAACTGAAACAGAAGAAGATGGAACACAGACACAGGAAAGCATCAAAATCGGTGTAGCGGTTTATAATACGGATGACCCGGAGGTGCTGGGGTTCCGCAGTTATTATGAAGATTACATTGCTACTTCCTTTGATGTGGAATTTTTATATTCTGGTGATCTCCTGTCAGCGGAAGATGAAGAGCAATTCGTGGAAGATGCCATTGCGGAAGGCGTGCAGGGTATCATCACTTTTGTCACCTATGACACGGAGAATGTAATGCAGATTTGCAAAGAAAATGGAATCTATTACATGATGGGTTCCGGGACAATTGCCGATGATACTTTTGAAGCGATAAAAACGAATCCCTATTTCCTCGGGATGATCGGCCCGTCGGAAGAAGACGAACGCCAGGCTGGTGCAGATATGGCGGCCTATTTCGCCAATCAGGAGACAGACAGCGAAGACAACATCATACATAATTACCTGATATTAAGCGGTGGCGGCGCTTATGAAAACGTCATGCATCAGTATCGTACCGAAGCCGTCCTTACAGAACTGGCAGAAGTTTATGGCTTTGAATATGAGCAGGACGTTACGACACTTGCTACAAGCAGCGAGGCGCAGACGATGGAATATAATGGCTTTACCATCACCATCTGTCCAGGATACCTTGATCAGGAAGAAGTGCTGAATTCAGCTACGGAGCTGATTCAGTCCGGAGATTATAACGTGATTTTGAGCGTATACGGTATTACAGACCTTTACCCGACGATTGACGCGCAAAATGATAGCAATGATATGCAGGTAGGGGTCATCGATTATTTTTCTGAAGATAACCTGAATGCCATAGAAAATAGAGTGATTCATTATGTTACCGGCAAATACGCTGCCATGTGCGGGCCAGCTTTTATTGCCATGTATAACGCTGTGACCGGCTATGCGGACGACTTCCGTGACAACGGGGAAGCCTTCCAGATTGGACAGCATTTCTGGACGGCCAACGATCCCGATACTTACAGTGAAATGTACGGCACATCCATTACCGTTACTGACAATACATACGATGTGAAGGATTACACTGATCTGTTGAAGGTTTACAATGACGATGCAAGCTTGGAAGGCCTGCGAGAATTAGCCGAGGCAGATACGGCGGAAACGAGTACGGAGGAATAATCTTAAAGTTGTAGCAATTATATTGCAACGATAGGCGACAGTGGTAAAAAAGATAATAAAATAACAAAATAACGATTTCTGTAAAAAGTTCCCGCCCAGCAAACACCAGACGGGAACTTTTTATTTTTGGAAAGCTCGTTCCTATAATGCAATTATAAATTTTATGATATTCCAATAGATTTTGATGGTCTACATTTATGTTATTTATATCTTACCTCATGAGTGATTCAAACTGACCTACTGAGACATTCAGTTTTTCAGCAGCGTCACTGATGGAAATGAGACCATCATTTACTAATTGAGTGAGGATTTCAATTTTCCCTTCCTTTTTTCCTTCCTTTTTTCCTTCATTCTTTAAATTCTCCAATGCTGTACACATATTCATGTTTGTGACTCCTTTCGTATTTATCTCAAATAATGAAGAGAGATTCGCGATGGCTTGGATGGCGTTTGCCGCATCGATACTGATATCTTTATCTTTATAGTTATTTCTTATAGTGTCCAGATTGCCACAAAAGATTTCACGACAGATTTCAAAGACATCCTTTACGTCCTTATTATGGAAGATGTATTGCTTACTATCCCGTACCTCAATCAGATTCATCCTGTAATCAGAAAAAACCGATCCATCTCTGGTGACATATCCAGCATCATGTCGTGTAACGTAAGTGGACCGTCCCATGGTTTTTCATTATAACTGATTACAATAGTGATAATGGGATGCAAACGGTCATCCTTCCTGAACTTCGACAGGTATTCTTCTTTTGTCAGTTTAATTCTATCATGGTGTAATTTTTTTGCTAATGTCTTTCTAAACAGTTCTTCTAATCCTACCTTAGTTGTCGCTTCCATTATTGATTCATCATCTTTAAATACTTCTTCAGATTTTTCTTTGGTGTTTTTGTCATCTGTAATCTTATAAGTACGAGAAATCTCCTGGTATTCCTTCAGATACCCCAGCCCATCATAAATCATCGTTCGTAAGGGCATGGCATAATGGATATCCTGTTGATTCTCCAGGGAGAGAATTACGAAATCGATGCCATAAGCAGTCTTTTTCACAACATCATGCAATTTGGCAAGAGATTTTTCGTAATCTTTAAACTCGACGATTCCCGACATATCTGTATCGAGTTCATGAAGGGATTCTGGTCTGATGATTGATCTCCCGTCAAAGATTGCAGCATTTGCCAAGTCGGCAAAGCGAGCATTATCTCGCCAAAAATCCTTAAGCCGGATGTCCGTTGATACAGAATTTTTAGACAAAAAACCACCTCTTTCTGAATTATTCAGTTTTGCTAGACTTATTATAACATATATATTACAAACTGCAATAAAAATGTAAATTATTTACTTCTGCATTTGTCGAATAATGCCCTAAAAATAGAAAAATCCCCTTATAC
>JAJQDO010000125.1 GCA_021202175.1 Clostridiales bacterium
GCCGGTTTCAGCTGTTAATCAGCTATGCCCTGGTAGTTTTCGGACAGCCTACCCCACACGGAAAAATTTCTTCAAATTATCTGATACAGTAAACTGATATGTTAATTTGCTTCCATCTTTTTCAATTGAATTTAAAACTATAGAATCCATTTTTTCCCTCTCTCTGGCATCTGCCCCGTAGTCAGCTACGAAAATGAATCTTACTTTTTATGAGCCTAAATAAGTATACTCGTTCTTCCTTATTCAATACAACAAACATGTTCAGAATCAACCCAACGATTGCAATTAATGCACATGTTATAAAGAAAGTGACCCATGTATCAACTGGCATAAATGTTCGGAAACCTACACCAACCACAATAATCAATGCAGAACATATTATAGATGTCCCCACCTGGGGATAGAACTGATTCCATTTAAAGCCAAGGAATCTGGATGTAATCGGCATAACATAAAACAAATTTTTACATATAGTCACTATACTACTTACTCCAGCTACAGCGTAAATGTCATAGTCAGTGAACAAAATAATAACTATTGTGATTACAATTGAAGCAAGACCAGAAGTAATCAAACCATACGAGTTATACCTTGCTTTATTTACAGTCGTGAAAACATTCTGTAAAATCACCACTCCACTGTTAACAAGTAAGTTTAGAATGGCAAGTGTTGCCAAAGTCTGAAGCAACTTTGCATCCTGCGAAGGAACCCATAAATTGTAAAAGGCATCACTCATCACTACAATCCCTGCCGCTGGGATTGTCAACATAACAGATGTGATCTTCATTGCACGCTTTATGCACTTTTCAACTGCTTCCATATCTCCCTTCGCATAATTAATCGTTAGTTCAGGGCCAAACGCTCCTCTTAAGGAATCCGATAAATCAGTTAAAATAGACGGTAATGTTTTTGACAATGACAAAACTCCCATTGCCGTTGCGCCAAGGTAAACATTACATATCAACAAATCTAAGCCAGTAAGCAAGGTTGCACCAGCACTAGAAATCGAATTCCAAATGCCTGACCCCACAAGTTCTTTAATAACAGCAAAAGAACAGATTGGATGTCTTAACTTCACTCGCAACTCTGGTGTCAATTTATGTGTATAATATCCAGAGATAGCAAGTGTAATCAATCCAATAACCGCTGATGTAAATGTCACATACCAAACATGCGGTTCCCAAATCGTAAACATTCCAACCAAAAGAATACATCGCAGAATTGCTGTAGCCATTGTCGGTATATAAGAAAGATCCAAGCGATTTGCAACATAGGTTCCACAATCATAATTTGGTGCGCCGGTACGGATAAAGAACAATGCAAACACAATTGAAAATGCAATCTTTACATCTGTCAAAATATCTGCCGGAACATCTGTAAATACTTCAAGCTTCGCTATGAATATTATGACTGGAATCAAAAGAACGGCAACAATAATCAGATTTCCCCAGAAAACAGAATTGTAATACAGATTTGCCTTCTTATAATCTTTCTTAATGTACTCAATTGTGATAAATCGAGCCGCCATTGCATTCAACGCCGTCACAATAAGATTTGCGTAACCAACAAAAGTGTTCGCCAACGATACAAACCCGTTTGCCTCCACACCTATCGTACGGATTATGTATGGCGACAGAAAGAAGCTAATGCACAAATTGACAATCATTACGCCAATGCTTGTTACAATGTTAATAGTTGTTTTATAGCTGTTGCTTCTTTCTTTGGACATTTATACATTCCTCGGTTCTTTCGTCATGAATTGATTCAAAAAACAATCAATATTCTCATGTGGTAAACGAATGTTCGTTTCAAATTCAGCATTTATTAAAACCTCCAGTTCATCCTCAATATTTTCCCGCAGAATCACTGGCAGATTTGTATCCTTACCCATTTCAATTGCCCGGTTATCCACCGCAAGAATAATGCTCCGTATCTGATGATTCAGCGCAAAAATACCTGCATGAAGTCTTGTCCCAACATAATCAATACAACCCCGATTCAATATTTCTTCGTAAGCACCCAAACTGTGAGGAATTTTTACCAGATTGGCTGGCACGTTCAGTGAAGTAAGATATTCTTCGTCGTTGTCCCCCTGAATCCAAAGATATATGCACTCATAATTGCGACTTAAAATATCCAACATCATTTGATCATGAACCGCATCCCGTCGGTAATCTGTTATCGTTGTCACTACTTTTGTCGCTTTTGCAACTGGAATAGTCTTACAAAACTCCGGCGTTAGGCGCCACATAGTAGGACAACCCGTGTTAATCACATTGCTGATTCCCGCTGCACAAAGCTGTTGCTCTGTATATGAATCCCGAACAGAATGGATAACATTAGGATTCAAAATGCAATGATATGCCATTCTGGAATAAGCAGAACATTCGCCCTGATAGCCTTTCCATCCAGCGCCCAGCAAGATTGTATTTCTATAATTAAATTTTCGGCGAATGCCATCCGGCAGTCGCCAATTCCAGTGTTCTTCAATATGAGAAGTCAGCAGGTTTGTCCCACAGACAAATTTATATTTTGTTGATTTTGCCACAGCTTCCTGTTCGTCTGATGGAACAGTATGAGTCGGCACGCAGACAAACTGATGGTTCGTAAAAATAGAGTGAAGTATATCCCCACAATATTTCATGATTATAAAATCGCCCAGGTTATCTGTGTCAATTGAAGTATCGAAAAGGAACACCTTCCCATTATCCTTTTGCAAAGGATAACTAAGGCGGTTCATTATGCCCCCTGCCGTTCCGGCCAGGTTCCATTTCATAGCTTGAATGGACTTCTTCATTGATAAATCTCCCGTTAATCAAAACATTTCATAAAGTTGTTCCATAATCATTTCATTTTCATGTTCCAGCGAATGTTCCTCCAGGTACGATGTATACCTGCAACGTTCTTCCTCATTTTCCATCAATTGTTCCATGGCAACAGCTATGCTGTGAGGATTTGCTTCACACAACAGTCCATTCTGCCCACTGATAATCTGCTCACTGGCAGCAGGAATAGTGGCAAGAATTGGTTTACAGAGAACTATGGCTTCTAAAATAACCACAGAATAGTTTTCATATCTGCTTGGCTGCACATACAAATCGGCATTTGCAATATAAGGATACGGATTGGACTGCATCCCAAGTAAGTGAAACCGTTCCTCTACTCCATATTCTTTTATCTGTTGCCCCAATGCACTCTCATCCGGTCCGCCCCCAACAATCCACCAATGAAAATCCTGCCCATTATCCATCAATTCTTTACAAGTAACAATAGCCCAATCAATAGCCTTTTGGTGTGCTAGCCGTCCACAGGTGACAATATTAAAGGTCTCCTTAGGAAACTCGACAGTCGGTTCCAACTTGCTTTTCTCTTTTATGGAATCAATATCTACAAGGTTATGAATTGCTACTATTTTCGCCGCATATTCATACCTAAATTCTCGTAGTTCAGCAGCTTTACTTTCTGAAACTGCAATAATTCTATCTGCTTTTTTATACCCAATCTCATCATGATATGCTTTTTCCAGCTTAGCGTTATGATAAAACAACAGATACCTATCCGCATCGATTCCTCTTACAGCCAATTCAGCAGTCCGATCACTGTAAATGATACATGTATCAAAATGTTCTCCTCCCAACTGTTCACGAATATAATTTGCATACAACCGCATTTCTGGTGCTCTCAGGAACAGGCATAGTGATTTCCACATCAGGCGACGAGCACTAGATGTGCTCTGTGGTTCTTCCATCAGGTTAAACAGGCGACTATGCCGATATGGATTTTGAAAAGTTACTTTGTGCTGTCTGTCCGCAACAAGCAGGCGGCATTGGGGAGTAATTCGTTCCGCCATTTCCTGGTAGTCACGGACAATCAGACATGTTACATCATATTTATCATAGTCAAGTCGGTTCAGCAAATTAACAAGGGCAGTTTCAATACCACCAACCCACAATGCCTCACTAACAAAAATAAGTTTCTTCTTCATCATATTCCTCATGTAATCTGTTTCCCTATAATCGGGATTTTGCGAATCAACGCAACCGCCACAGTGCACAACACAAAAATCAGCACAGTGAGGACTGGCACCATAATAGAGCATGGTATGTTGTTTCCCAGTCCTATATAAGCGGTCAATTCGTTAAACAATGCATGAATCAAGTAAATTCCAAAGCTAAGCTCTGCGCCTTTGGCAAACAGTTTCCTTGTGTGCTCTGTAAAGTTGACCCGGCTAACCTTCTTATCAAAAAATGTAAAAATCGCTGCGGATGTGAAAATCACATTAACTTTTTGATAGCCTGCAAAATATTCTACCGGCTCCCCGCTTTGAATTGCTAGGGCAGTCGATGCTACGCAGGTAAATATCAGAGAAGCTACACCAAGCACATAAATGGCAACCTCTTTCTTTTTGGGAAGCTCTGTATTATGAATAACATGTGCCATCACATAGTAGCCCGTAAATCCAAGGGGCAATTGTAGCTGCATACTACCGAGAACTGAGGCCAGGATAGAACCGACGAACAGTAATTCCTCCCCATATGAGACGAGAAAGGAAAACACCACAAACAGCAAAACAAAGTACCTTGCAACCCGAATATCCTCGGCAATCTTACGCAGGACAGGTGTTGCCAGATAAAGCCCACAAATCATCCAGAGGAACCACATGTGGTAAGGTCCAACGATATACTCTGCCAGGATACCCTTCCAGTTCAAATCATCATAGGCTCCAAGAGCGATATACATCACCTGATAAATTGCCGACCAAAAAGCAAATGCCACCACAATACGAAGGATATATTTTTTGAAATAAGCACTGACCGGCAGCTGTTTTCTCTTCTCCAAGAACAATCTGCCTGAAATCATCACGTAGACGGGCACACACCACGTCACCGCAGAAAATTCAATATTGCGAATCAGCGTATCTATCCAGGACTGCGCTACAGTGTCCACATGAATGGATATCACCGCAAGCATTGCCAGAATACGCAAGATATCTAATTCAGTGCTTCGTTTTGCATCCGTCATTTCATAAGCTCCCCATTCTATCGACTCTCGATTATTTTTCATATACAGATTTTTCCGGCAACAATGTTTCAAACGCCTGCATTAATCTTCCAGACAGGTACTCGAAATCAATCTCCCCGTCCGGGTCGTTCAGACAAATGTAATCGTGCGTATGATTCTCAATAGTTCTGCACAATTCGTCAATAGTGCTTTCCTCGATTCCCATAACCAGATTATCAATCACCGTCGGACTGAACGTTCCAGAAGCAATCTGCCACCACAGTGCTACCCACTGATTGACGTTATCGCTGGTGCGGAATCGGTCGCAACAAGTCCCATGGAGCTTTTTTGGCTCTAACTCCCAAATCTCCTGAAAGGTTTTCTTCAAGTAAGCCGCTGGTGCATGAAGATTCTGAAAGCCCGTGAAATAATCCGGATACAGTTTTTCCAACATTAACGTTCTGACGTTATCCTTCCAGCGGTAGCGCTTATCTCTGTACTTGCTACCAAATTTCGCCACCGCCTCCCGTTTGGGAAAATGTTGATTCACCAGGCCCAGATCATTGACGGCAGCATGCTGCCAGATGCCAATGTTTCCATTCAACTCCAGGGGAACCTCACCACCATAAGTACAAGGCAGACCATCTCTGAAAAAATCCTCTGGAGAAAATGGTCGGAGAAGAAACATATCGTCATTAAAATAGACGAAATGTTCTGCAAGACCATGAATCCGATGAATATTCATCTCAATGACATGGGAACTAAACGTAGGAAGATATTCCTTCGGAATAAACTCCTCATGTCGCACGATATGTAACTTGGGTGCATTCACATTCAGGAACGAGGGCAGATGTCCCCATGTGACAAAATTCACTTTGTGCACCCAAGGGGCAAACTGTTCCACGGCTCGGAACCAATACGGCAATAATCCCCAGTCCCGATAGCGATTGGTTGAATTACTCTCGTCTGTCTGCTTCTTCTGATATTGACTTTTTTCTTTTTGCCAGGCTGGATCATTTCCGTCCACCCATAAGATGACAAAGTCGATATCCATTTCTGTTCTCTCCTCTATTCTGGTTACTCTCAATCGCAAATTTCTATGAGTTTCTTTTTATCATCATTTCTTTTTCAATCTTTTGTAAAACGCCATATTCTTAACACGTACTGCCAACTTATGTCTCATTGCAGTATATCGATAATCTGCTGCAAGCTTTCCCACGCGATTATACATAATCATATCAACATAATTTCTGTCCTTGTCTGATAAACTATCCAAAAATGACGCTGGTCTCGAATTGAGCCAAGAACTCATATCTTGGCAAATCTGCTTTATCTGCTGTTTATCTGACACAGCAATTTTCTCACGTGCAAGCACCAGATAAAAATGTAATAAAATGGCATCAGTTTCTTTTTTTACTTTCTCACTAAAGTCCATCTTTACCTCCATTTCCTGGAGTACCACTTCAATCTGGTTTACTAACTCTGTCAAATAATCAATTCGTTTCAATCGACGCTTTGCATTTCCTTCATCCTCTTGTTGATGATAATAATAAACAATCTCTTCTGAATTGTATATTGCATCACAACAGGATAAATAACGAATCACAAACTCAAAATCTTCATAAAGAAACATCTCTCCGTTAAACCTAATATGATTATTTATTATAATTGCTTTCCTGAATATCTTGGTGCAACTTGAGCTAAGTGAATTATGAAGATACATCTGAAACAATTCATTTTGCCACATATCAGCGGGCATTATACCTGTCATAGGATAAACCATCTCATCCCGGCGATAACACTGTCCATGATAATAATAGTCAAAGGAAAGGCCATAGATTAACAGGTCAAGTGTATCATTGCATTCCATTATATGAATCATCTGTTGTAACTTTACTGACTCAATGGTGTCATCTGCATCTAGAAAAAGAATTAATTCTCCATCGGCCATCTCAATTCCCCGGTTTCTGGCTGACGAAACTCCCTGATTTTCCTGATGTATAACTCGTATATTTTTGAAGCACTCAGCTAATTGATCACATATAATTCCAGAATCATCAACAGAACCATCATCCACCAAAATGATTTCAAATTGTTCCAATTCCATCATCTCTACTGCAGAAACCATATTTTTCAGACAGTTCCCACAATTGTAAACCGGTATAATGAAACTGACTTTCTTCACATGGAATCACCTCGCTATTCCAAAATCTACTCAAGCACTTCCCACATAAATAGGAAGATTGTCTAGTCATCAACTGCATTACTGATTTCTACACCAATATTATAACTGTAATAGAACCAGATCAGCACCACCACAACAACGGCCAACATAACTTTCAAACTTTCATCATCAAAAGGAAGCGGTGGACCACTTTCTTTCCGATCAATCTTTGTATTGCAGGAATAGTTGCTGAATAACATAGGAATAAATAATATCGAAAACTGAAGATAATAATCTGTAAGTCGTGTAAAGATATTATCAAATCCAGACAATATCTGAAAAATCGCTGCGACTACCAACAAATTGATTAATTTGGTGAAGTTTTTCTCCTGAAATCCTTTCAAAATAAGTCCACATGCCAAAATCGCGATAATCATGTAAAAGCGTCCGCCCAAACCGCTTTCCTGTAATGTAAATGTCTCATCCTCATAATAGAAGGTACTAATGAAATTAACAATCTGATATCTGAAGGCATACATCAATGCACCTGCGGCGATATAACCTAAAACCGTTCTAAACGTAATGCGAAGTTTGGCCAGCCAGTATGCCGGTAAAAAAGCCAAAGCCGTCATATGAATAAACCCGGCAATTAATGTCAGGATTGTAAATTTGGCCGGTTTCTCTTCTATAATATAATAGAATGCCCATATAAGAACCGCCATAGCCAACGCTTGTTTAATAGAACTAAAACCAAACACATAAAAGCCGAGACAGTTCCACACCAGATAGCTGCACCATGGAATCGGCGAATATTTATAAATTATGATAGCGACCATAACTTCTGTAACAATAGCTAAAAAAATAAGAAAAATTTGAAAATCTCCATTTGTCCACCCGGAAAATAGTTTCATCAGCATGAAGAATCCCGTATTTCTTCCTTCCTGCAAAACCTCTTCACTAAACCAGCCATTGTTTACTATCTCATAATAATCGGCAGCGTAGTTTCGCAAATCCCCAGTCAGATACATATATCGAAAACCACATACGAAAGCATGTGATACTGACATAATTATTATATAATATTTTTTCCATGGTCCTTGTTGTGGCATAATCATTCCCAAAATGATAACTGCGACAACAATATAAAGATATATTTCCATTGTTTTCTCCTAACCCGGATACATCAGAATCAAGTTCACCATTCAAGCCAAAATTAACTTCTAAGTATCTAAATCCTTTTCTTTTTGCTCTCCTGCACAAAAAAATTCTGTATAACTCTTACACTATTGGCTTTTGAGAACATTTTTCCTCGATTTGATGCAGCATTAGTATAATGTTGCCTCAATTCACCAGAGTCGAGAAAAGATTTTATACTTTTAAGCAGTCCTTCCTCTGTATCTTCAGCAATGATTCCATATTCAGAGTTTCCAAGCAATTCCTTCATGCCAGTACACGGGGTTGTAACCACTGGCTTGCCCAGAATTAATGCCTCTGTGACAACTGTGCTGATTCCTTCATATCTGGATGAGCAGACAACACAATCCGCTGCTTTTATAAAAGGATATGGATTTTCCTGAAAACCCATCAGATCAATCACATCTTTTAACTGATACTGTTCAATTAATCTCTCCAGATTTTCCCTTTCTGGTCCTTCTCCCAAAATCCAAAGATGAACCGGGTATTTTTCATCTCGAAGTGTTGAGAAAATTTCAATCAGTCTGTCAAATCCCTTCTGCCACGTCAATCTTCCCACTGCCACAAATGTTTTGACAGAAACATCTTTCAAAACTGGAAGTGGCTTTTCCGATTTTTGAAGAATCTCCTTCTCGTCAATAACATTTCCTAAAACCAGGGATTCTGGCTCTGACCCAAAAAGCGATACAAAGCCCATTCTGGCATCTTCGGATACGCAAACCACTTTATCGTACTTTTCATAATATTTTTTTATTTTTACCGCATTTTCCGATATCCCTTCTTTTTTACTAAGATCACAATGTACCCAGGCTACTTTTAAAGCCTTCCGACTCGTCGATGCCGCCATGACTTTCGTTGCATCACACTCCAGATATGCGACTTCTATATCACAGTCTCCTTTTATATAGAGAGGATAAATCAGTTTCAGCTCAGCCAGAAGCCGAAACCAGTAAGAAAAAATCTTTCTGCCAAATCCTGTTCTACTGTGATTAATGGATTTGTAGTGGATTCCCTCAACCAGATAATTTTCCGATTGTTCTTTTTCAATGGTTTGTACCGTGATGTCGAATTGATTTTGATCCATATGATTCACCAGTGATCTCAAAACCTTTTCAGCCCCACCGGATGACAGATTCGGAATAAAAAATAATATTTTAATCATAACGCATCTTCACCTTTACATCGGTTCCATGTATATACCACAAATCGTCTTAGCAAACATTCTGGAATCAAATCCTTTTTTTTGAATCGCACAGACAACTCGCTCCTTCTCTGCTCGATTCTTCAGTACCGCTTCCTGAACGGCATCAACCCACGCAGTTGCACTATCATTTAATTCCATCCATTTGACGGTACCAATATCATAATCTACTTCATGAGAAAAGGTATTCGCTACTATACAGGGAAGGCCTGATGCCTGCGCCTCAATCATCACCAGCGGCATACCTTCATACTGGGACGGAAGGACAAATGCCTGCGATTTTCTCATAAGGACATCAATATCATCTCTCACACCCAGCATTTTCATGTAATCAGACAGTTCGCCCTCCTGAATTGCATTTTGAACTTGCTCCATATATTCTTTGTCACCGTTCCCTGCGCACAAAATTCTGACTTTATCCCCTCTGGCTTTGAATTCAGCTGCCATTTTCACCAGAAACAGCTGATTTTTAACTGCCGTGACCCGTCCTACATGAAGCACATTGACCCATCCGTCATCGCAAAACTCTCCAGTCTCTTTCTTGTCATAATTTTCAATAAATTTCGTTGTATCTACAGAATTGAACACCAGATGATAAGAGCTTTTCTGCAACGTTTCCTTTCCATACAGGAATTCTCCTGCCAGAGTGGAACAGGCAACCTGTTCTGTTGAATGTTTCAGAATCATCGAACGCATTACCGTATTATACAACTCTCTCACAAGACTTCTTTTTCTTCCGGTTCCATCCCCATCTGACCAGTTGTGGGCATGAGCGATTCTTTTTTTATTCCTGCCTTATATGCTATCCTAAGAACTATACCGCTGTGAAACAGCTCATGCGAATGAACAACGTCATATCTGCCATCCTTCATCACCTGATACAGCGCCCGGCAATATTCCTGTGGTTTTTCCAATTCATATCTGGAATCTGGATATATCCGCCTCCCAGCCGCTCAATTTCCTCACGATAATAGGCATTTTCCATCGTAGATGTGTAGTCAATCTGAAACACTTCCCTGTCAGCATTCCGCAGCAGGTGCATCAGTTGATTTTCGATTCCTCCTACATCCATGGTCCCCGCAACAATCAAAACCTTAATTTTGTTCATGAAGAGGATTCCCCCAAATATCTCTTATAATTTCTCCCTTTTACACAGTAAGCAACCGCATAAAAAATAAAATAGCATTTTCTCTGTAACAATTTTCGGAGCATCTTGTGAATAATGTTGCAATAGGTTTGAGACAGTGGATTTGCAAATTGTTCACATGTTTTCTTAATTTTGGTACTGTCTTTTCTGTAATTTGAACTAGAACTAGATAGTTTAAATTCTTCAGCAATACACGAAAAGACGTTCCTGATATACAGATAATCTATGATTGATAAAAATATATTTTTTTCTTCTTCCTTAATACTGCTACTCCGTATAGTTTCAGATGCATATTGAAAAACAGCTTTCATCTGCGTATCCAGCTTTGGTCTGTACTTCCTGGAAAGGGAATACGTATTAGTAACATCTTCCATATAAATTTTTTTGATGTTCACATCTATTGTCTTACATTGCATCGCATAAGCAAGACAAAAATTAAAATCCTCACCAATCTGCAATGTTTCTATAAATCGCAAATGACACCGATTAATGATGCTCCGTTTAAAACGTTTATTCCATGGCTGCATAATCTCTCGGTTTGACAATAGTAATTCCAGCCGCTTTTTACTGTCTTTCTCCTTTTCTATTGCATCAAACCTTTTATCAACTTTGTCATCCGATGCTCCCAGAACCCCATATGAAAACACAATTAAATATTTGTCTTCATAATCCATTCGGTCTAATTCTGAAAAGTAATCTTGTTCCACATAATCTGGACGGTCATGAAGTGTAATATATTTCCCTGGGGCAGTGTCGATACCGACATTTCGGGCG
>JAJQDO010000349.1:0-5009 GCA_021202175.1 Clostridiales bacterium
TAGAGGAAGAAAATGGAAGAAAATCACGAAAAAATGAAAGTTTTCGGACGGTCTGCGGTGCGGCTACACTGGGGGGTATTCTATTCCGTTTTATTATGGCGGCTTAAAACAAAAAAGAGGGCCACCCGCCGCAGCGGGTGGCCCCTATCATGTATCATTCTTTTCCCTGTTGGAATCGAATCATCTGACGGAATCACCAAAAGATTTTAATGTCCTATGATATCCCAGTCATATATTATTTGTAAAGTTCGATCATCCTCTGCAGTTTCTCGTAACGAGCTTTCGCTGCTTCTTCGGATTCCTTGAAGAGTTTCTCTGCTCTTTCTGGGAACGGTTTGATCAGACGAGTATAACGAGCTTCGTTATTCAGGAATTCCTGATAAGAACCGTCGCCTTCTTTGGATGTCAATGTGAATGGATTCTTTCCAGCTGCTTTCTTCGCAGGATCGAAGGAGAAGAGGTTCCAGTATCCAGCCTTAACGGCTTTCTTCATCTCATCCTGGCAATGGTTCATACCACCCTTAGCGATACCGTGAAGTTCGCAAGGAGCATAGCCGATGATCAGGGAAGGTCCATCATAAGCTTCTGCTTCAAGGAGACACTTCACTGCCTGGTTCGGGTTAGCGCCCAGAGCGATCTGTGCAACGTATACGTAACCGTAGCTCATTGCGATCTCTGCAAGGCTCTTCTTGCTGACTTCCTTACCAGCTGCTGCGAACTGGCAAACTTCACCGATGTTGGAAGCCTTGGAAGCCTGTCCACCTGTGTTGGAGTACATCTCTGTATCGAATACCATGATGTTTACATTATCGCCGGAAGCGAGTACATGGTCAACACCGCCGAAACCGATATCATATGCCCAGCCGTCACCACCGAAGATCCATACAGACTTCTTCGCAAGATAATGTTTCTTGTCAAGAACTTCTGCAGCATCCGGGCAGCCAGCAGCTGCTGCTTTTTCTACTTCAACAAGCAAAGCCTTGGTAGCAGGAGTATTCTCTTTAGTCTTGTCTTTTGTCTCAATAAACTTCTCATATGCAGCCTTGAATTCATCCGTAGCCTTATCGGAAGCAGCCATCTTGTCTAATTTCGCGATAGCCTGGTCACGAAGGACTTTCTGTCCAAGATACATACCATAACCATGTTCCGCGTTATCCTCGAACAGGGAGTTCGACCATGCCGGACCCTGTTTGGAGTCTTTATTCACAGTATATGGGCTTGTTGCAGCAGGGCCGCCCCAGATGGAGGAACATCCTGTTGCGTTGGAGATGTACATCTGCTCTCCAAATAACTGAGTTACCAGACGAGCGTAGGATGTCTCTGCACATCCTGCACAGGAACCGGAGAACTCAAGCAGCGGCTGATTGAACTGAGAACCTTTTACAGTAGAATCTGCAGGGGAACCCGGTTTCTTTCCAACACTTGCTACCAGATAATCGAATACCGGCTGCTGATCTGCCTGGGATTCCTGCGGAACCATAGCGATCGCCTTGGTCGGACATACGGTAATACATTCGCCGCATCCCATACAATCTAACGGGGATACGCTCATGGTATATTTATATTCGCTTGCCTTCGGTTTGGTATCAGCAACCTTCATGTTATCCGGCGCTGCCTTGATCTCATCGTCACTTACGAGGAATGGACGAATCGTTGCATGCGAACAAACAAATGCACACTGGTTACACTGGATACACTTCTCAGCATCCCATTCCGGAACGGTTACGGCTGTACCACGTTTCTCATATGCGGAAGCGCCCAGCTCAAACTGACCATCTGCGTTATCCTTAAATACGGATACTGGCAGGCTGTCACCATCCATGATGCTGATCGGATTCATCATCTCTTCTACCATCTTAACGGTTGCCGGAGCACCTTCAAGTTTCGCTGCCGGAGCGTCCGCCTCTGGATTAGCCCAGGAAGCCGGAACTTCTACTTTATGAACAGCGTCTACACCAGCGTCGATCGCTTTGTAGTTCATCTCTACAACTGCGTCGCCCTTCTTGCTGTAGGACTTCTTCGCTGCTGCCTTCATGTAATCAACGGCTTCGTCGATTGGCATGATGTTCGCCAGTTTGAAGAATGCGGACTGCAGGATCGTGTTGGTACGTTTGCCCATACCGATCTCGATCGCCTTATCGATAGCGTTGATGGTATATAACTGAATGTTATTCTCTGCAATGTATTTCTTCTGCTCTGCAGGCATATGTTTATCTAATTCTTCGTCGCTCCACTGGCAGTTAATCATGAAGATTCCGCCTGGTTTTACATCCTGAACCATCTTATAGCCTTTTACAACATAAGACGGGTTATGGCATGCAACGAAGTCAGCCTGATTGATGTAATATGAACTCTTGATCGGGTTGTCGCCGAAATGAAGATGGGAGATCGTGATACCGCCTGTCTTCTTGGAGTCATACTGGAAGTATGCCTGGATGTACTTATCTGTGTGGTCACCGATGATCTTGGTGGAGTTCTTGTTCGCACCAACGGTACCATCTCCGCCCAGACCCCAGAACTTACACTCTACTGTACCAGGAGCCGATGTGATCGGAGCTGGTTTTACTTCCGGTAAGGACAGGTTCGTCACATCATCTACGATACCGATCGTGAAGCGAGGCTTCGGATCGTCTTTCTTCAGTTCTGTATAAATAGCAAATACGGATGAAGGCGGTGTATCCTTGGAACCCAAACCATAACGTCCGCCGGTCAGAACGATGTCATTCTTACCCGCTTCACGAAGCGTGGTAGCAACATCCATGTACAGAGGCTCGCCTAAGGAACCAGGCTCTTTCGTACGGTCAAGAACAGCAATCTTCTTCACTGTCTCAGGAATCACCTTTAATAAGGAAGCGGATACCCATGGGCGATACAGACGTACCTTGATCAGACCAACTTTTTCGCCGGCCTTGGTCAGATAATCGATGACTTCTTCTGCTACATCACAGATGGAACCCATAGCGATGATCACGCGGTCTGCATCCGGAGCGCCGTAATAGTTAAACAGATCGTAGTCTGTTCCCAGTTTTTCATTGATCTTAGCCATGTATTTTTCCACAACAGCCGGTAACGCGTCATAAACGGAGTTACAAGCCTCACGATGCTGGAAGAATACGTCGCCGTTCTCATGAGAACCACGCATAGCCGGTTTCTCAGGATTCAGCGCATGCTCACGGAACTCTTTTACCGCGTCCATGTTGCACATCTCTTTCAGATCAGCGAAATCCCACTTTTCAATCTTCTGAATCTCGTGAGAAGTACGGAAACCATCAAAGAAGTTGATGAACGGAACCTTTCCTTCAATAGCGGACAAATGCGCTACCGGACTCAAGTCCATAACTTCCTGAGGATTGGTCTCTGCCAACATGGCGAATCCAGTCTGACGGCAGGCATAAACATCACTGTGATCACCAAAAATGTTCAACGCATGTGTCGATACGGTACGTGCAGATACATCAAATACGCAAGGAAGCTGTTCTGCAGCGATCTTATACATGTTCGGAATCATCAGAAGAAGACCCTGTGATGCTGTAAATGTTGTTGTGATGGCACCAGCGGCAAGAGAACCGTGCACAGTACCTGCAGCACCTGCTTCAGACTGCATCTCGCTGACTACTACCTGATTGCCAAAAATGTTTTCCAATCCTGCTGCTGACCACTGGTCAATCGTATCTGCCATCGGACTGGAAGGTGTGATAGGATAAATCGCAGCAACCTCTGTGTAAGCGTAAGCTACATGAGCGGCAGCGGTATTTCCATCCATAGACTGTTTTGCTCTAGGCATTGAAAATTCCTCCTTATAAGTTAAAGATGTGATTATTAATTCAACATAATATTATCATTTTTTTGGATATATGTAAAGAGAATTTGCAAATGTACCCTCACAAATACAATAAAATGCACAAAAACATTTTCTCATGTCAATTCTTGCCCCTTGACAAAAGCCTTTATCGGTTATATTATGGTATTTTTTAGTAATATGTCGTAAAAAACTTTAATCTTTGACAACAGATAAAAATCACACACTTTCAAAGACACCACAAAAATAGCAACAAAAGCATAAGAAGCATAACTCTGCTGTTTTTTTGTATGAAGAAGCAAATATATCCAAAATAAGGGATGTATTCTGTCACCTGACCAAATACCTGATCTTCGCCAACGAGCAACCTGTCCGCCCTGTCATTTGCGTCGCCTTTTGTCATATACCATCCTTCCGGCCCCTCTTCCACGATCCGATGGGTTACGCAGACCGTCTGTCCTTCGTAGTCCGCATAAAACGCAATGATATCTCCTTTCTCATAATGCTCTTTTTCCTTCACAAAAAGAAGACTGCCTTTTTCTATCACCGGGCTCATGCTGTCCGATGTTTCATAATACACCTGACGCCCCGCGAGAAAAGCCAATCCTGACAAAAAAAGATTCCAAAGAAAAATCCCCACAAAATCCCGGCAACCGTTCCCAGGATACCATGACCAATCACACACAGCTGATTCATAACAACCATTCATTCCGCCGCCAACATACGCAGCCATGCTTTTCCATCTCGCAGATATCTGCCTGCCGACCACCATGTGGCCGGCAGCTTGTCCATATCACAATATACTATTCACAATATACTATATGAACCATTCATGCATAATATGACAAACGACAGGGCCAGTCCGGCACAAAGGCATGGTCCGAAAGCAAAAACATCCTTTCGCCCCGCCTTTTTTCCAAGCAAGAGAACGAGCCCCCACACTCCGCCAAGAAAGAATCCGATCATCGTCGCCGTGATATTTCCCTCTATCCCCATGAATAAGCCTGATGCAGCCATCAACTTGATATCTCCCGCGCCAAAACCTCCCGGAACAAAACAGGTGAGCAGCAGCATCGGCACGCTGATGACAAAAACACCTGCGATTCGCTCTGCAAGGGAAGGACCGTGCATAAGAAATATCGAGGCGGCTCCAGTAAAGAAAACTGCGGCGTTTAGTCTGTTCGGTATCTTCATCGTCCGTATATCGGTT
>JAJQDO010000349.1:5019-10605 GCA_021202175.1 Clostridiales bacterium
TTTTTTTTTTATGTTACTGAGACCAGCGAGATCTACAGGTTAGGTGTCGTCGGCTGCTTCTTTTTTGTTTAATATTATTTATCATAATTCAGAAAAAATCAGCGACAGTGACCCACGCCAATCCCTTTGTCAACAGCTGCATTTTTACCATCTCCTTTCCTGATGATGCCATCATATGAATCTGTTATCGGGAAAACCAATAAAAAGACATCAATATAATCTCCTATAAATCAAAGTAAATGACAAAAATTATTTTATCTTGAACCGTCAAGGATGACCCTTCAAAGTAAAACTACTAAATGTCATTCACTATAAAAGTAAAAACGGCCGTGCATCTTACGCACAGCCGTCTTCTGAAGTGAGGGGTACTTCATGTAGAAAATAATTTCATGTAGCTATTATAGCATAGTTATGAAATTAATCAATTATTCTTTGATAATTTTTCCCTTGGGATTTTTTTGTGTTTTTCGCAACATTTATCGTTTTTGCTTATATTTTTTTCTCTAATTATTTCCCCGGGTAGTACCCTCGGTAGTGGACGTATCGCTTTCCTGCGTGGTTTTCGATTCTGTCGTCGCCTCATTCTCGTCCTGAGCAGACGTAGTCTCCGTCGTTGCAGCTGCTGCCGAATGTTCCTCATATGTCTCAAAATACAGATTAGAACCGTCATTTTTGCTCTGATCTGTCTGAAAATACAGATAATCATGCTCCTCAGGCTGAAGTACGCCATCGATAGCCTCCAGGCTCGGATTACAGATCGGCCCTACCGGCAGGCCTTTATTTTTATACGTGTTATACGGAGAATCCACCTCCAGATACGAATACAACACACGGTCCACCCCGTAAAGGCCCTCTGAGATAGCATAAACTACTGTGGAATCGAACTGCAGATACATATCCTGTTCCAGCCGGTTGTTAATTACCCCTGCTACTGTCGGATATTCGTCCATATTTTCCGTCTCCTTTTGCACAAGAGAGGCTCTTATGAGTACCTCTTCCACTGTCAGATCCAGAGCTTCGGCCTTTGCAACATGCTCTTCGTCAAATTTATTCAAAAATTCATCCAGGACCTTCGCTACCAACTCCTCGCCTGTCATATCCTCGGACAGATAATAGGTGTCCGGAAACAGGTATCCTTCCAGCTGATAAAAAACCTGGTCTTTCTCCGGCAGGATATCCGCATACTCGAAATCCTCTGCCGCCGCTTCGACCGCCGCCAAAAACTCATCCGCGCTCATGACGTCTTCTTCTTCCAGTTTTTCGGCGATCATCGGAATCGAATACCCTTCCGGAATGGTGAAGGACAGTTCTTCCTGCTGTGCGCCGCCGGTCACCAAAGCTTCAATAATATCATCAAGGCACATCCCGTCATTCAACGTGAACTCGCCATAACGAAGCTGTCCCATATACCCCGAAAAATATATCTTAAGAAGGAATGACGCTTCATAACGAATCACGCCGGCCTCCTTCAATGTTTCCGCAACCTCTCTTGTGGAACTGCCCTGTTCGATCGTCACCGTAATGTCCGTCCCTTCCGTACATTCAGTCCTGGAATATTCACGCCATAAGGAAAATCCAAAAGTCAGCACAACGGCAAGAACCAGCACCAACAGCCCTGTCACGATCTTCTGCCATAACCTCCATGGTTTTTTCTCTTTCCGTTCTTTTTCCCTTTTCTTATCTCTTCTTTTGGATCGCCCGCTTCTTTGCCTGTTCTCTCTGATTACGGATTCATCTTCTACGATTCGCCTTGTCGATGTTTTATCCTGCCCATTTTGTTCATCCTGCAAATCTTTCATCTGATCATTTACGGATTCTGTCTTATGATAAGGGGCTGCTTCTTCATCCATTCCCTCGATATCTATCTCTTTTTCATCTATTATCTTCTTTTCCGAACCTATCTCTTTTTCGTCCATCCCTTTTTCTGAAGCTATCTCTTTTTCCAGATCTATCTCTCTTTCATCTGTCCCTTTTTCCGGTTTCGGCTTATACTTTATTTCTAACATATCCCAACTCCTCCCAGTCGCCCATCTCGTCATCTCCTTACTCAAGGATGACGAATCTTCCTATTATTTTGTCACCTTTCTGACAGGCGATTCGTGTTTCGCTGTAAATCAGCAAATAAAAACTCTTCTGTCTGCAACGCAGACATCTTTTTCGCACATGATCAATCACAGTCATAGATTACCATACACCGGCAATCGAAGCAAGCGTCAACCTGATGTGAGTGTTAATTATAGTAAACGATGTTACTATTAACGGGGTACGTGAACAACAACGAAAAGGCTTCATGTCGTTCACTATGAAACACTTCAATAACCACAGCACTTGCGCATTTTCAAAAAATATTATAGACTACATCAAGATTATAAAAGTTCATTATAAATATAGCACACATAACAATCATTCAACAAAGAAAGGATTTATATGGTTTTCCACCTGATTTTCCACCTGAATTATCCTCATAATAAAATATATGAAGAAACCTGCCCCGCCTGTTGCACAAAGGCGGCATCCCTCGCGCCAGCGTCGGCTCTCGGACAGGAAACTATCGTTTTATGTGACAAAGATTCTTCCATACGAGAGTTCACGCAACAGGGATATCCGGTGATTGCCGTCTCCCACGCGGATAATCATTCGGAAAATCTCATGGGCACTCCCTGGCTGATTCTGTCTCCGGAAGCCCTGACAGATGATTTTCTGAAAGAGGTCTGCTACAGGCATCACGGATTCCCCCTGCCTGTGACAGAAACTGTCCGCTGCCGCCTTCGTGAATTATCCATGAAAGATTTACCGGCCCTTCTCACTTTGCAGAAAGAAAACGCTCTCAATCCAGACGGCTGTTTCTTCCCATCCTCCTGTGAAAATCCACAAGTTTTTTTGCAAGCTTATCTTCATCACCAATATCCTTTTTACGGTTATGGCCTCTATGCCGTGCTGCATAAAACCGCCGGAGAATTCATGGGCATCTGCGGATTTATCGCTGTCTCTCCGGTGGCCGGGGATGGCTGCAGATTTCCGTTAGCAGAGAACGCCCGTGATTATCCGCCTACAAAGAATTACTGTGGATTGCCAACAACAGAGGATAACTACGAGCACCTCAAAGCGGAAGTCAGTTATGGATTACTGCAAAAATGGCAGCATCAGGGATTTGCCGAAGAAGCACTGGACGGGTTGCTGGCCTACGGGCGAGAAAAAAGTGGATACGAACAATTTGTTGCTCACATCCACCCGTCCAATGCCGCATCGATCGCTCTGGCAAAGAAATGCGGCATTCATGTATCTCTATAAAGAAACAAGTCAAAGCTTCTCCAGGTCCTCATTTTTACCCATGGCAATGATGGCATCGCCTTTTTGCATCACATCATCCGGACTCGGAAAACCGTCCAGCATCCCATTTCTGCGGATTGCCACGATATTGAGATGATACCGGTTTCGGAAATTCAACTCCCGGATGGATTTACCGATCCAGCTCTCTCTCGCCTCCACTTCTACCAGGCTGGCATTGAAGGTCAGATTAAAAATATCCATATAATTTCCGACCATATTTCTTGCCAGACGAATTCCCATCTCTTTTTCCGGCAAAATCACCTTGTCCGCGCCTATCTTCTCCAGAATCTTAACCTGCATTTCCGTCTCAGCCTTTGCCACCACATAGGGGACGCCCATTCCTTTCACCAGAATGGTTGCCATGATGCTGGCCTCCAGATTTTCACCGATGGCTACCACCACGCCATCCATATTTTCCATTCCCAGGCTGCGGATGGCCTCCTCCTTCGTAACATCAGCCGTCACGGCATAGGTTACTTCCGGCGCGATCGCCGCCACCAGTTCCTTTTTCCTGTCCACGGCCAGCACTTCCATCCCAAGCTCTGAAAATGTTCTCGCCACACTCATTCCAAAGCTTCCCAGGCCCAGCACCGCATAACTTTTTTTCATAATCCACCCTCATTTCCATCATAATTTATCCCAACATAATGTTTTCTTCCGGATAACCTACCATATCTTCCTTTTGATTTCTCGACAAAAAGGCCGTCGCCATGGTAATCGGGCCGATTCGACCCAGATACATCATCAGGCAGATGATCAGCTTGCCGGAGGTATGCAGCAATGGCGTTAGATCTTTGCTCAGCCCCACCGTGCCAATCGCGGAAGCTGTCTCATAGCACATCGTCATGAGATCCACCCGTTCCAGATGCAACAAAAGCATGGTCATGACCGCCCAGATGGAAGTGCTTAATAAAATAATCGTCAGACCCTTCTTCACGTTATTATCAGAAATGCTGCGATGAAATACCCTGGTCTCATCCTGTCCTTTTATGGTAGCCATTACCGCAAAAAACAGCATAGAAATGGTCACCGTTTTCACCCCGCCGGCAGTTCCGCCCGGCGACCCGCCTATAAACATCAATAACATACAAAATGCAGAGGTAGAGTCCTCCAGTGCCGCCTGGGATATCGTATAAAAGCCTGCCGTCCTCGTGGTTACCGACTGAAACAACGCGGCAAGTAACTTTTGTGGGAAATTTAATACGCCCAGCGTATCTGGATTTCCATATTCAAATGTAAAGACAATGACAGCTCCGGCGAGAATGAATACAACCGTAGCTGACAATACAATTTTCGTGTGAAGCGTTGTTTTATTCCAGAGAATATGAAACGGTGTTTTCGATTTCCATCGTTCCTTCGTCAACGCAAGCAGTTCCCACCACACCAGGAAACCCAAACCCCCGAGAATAATCAAAATCATTGTAATAAGATTCATCCACACATTGCCCACATAACCTGCCAGGCTGGTGTTGCCTATCACGTCCATCCCGGCATTACAAAAAGCGGAAACTGACAAGAAAACTGACTGCCATATTCCTGCCAGACCATACTCCGGAACCAATACCAGCATATAGCAAAGAGCGCCTGTCAGTTCCACAATCAGCGTACCGGCAACAATTCGTAAAAGCAACTTCGAAACCCCTTGCATAGAATTCCAACCATAGGCCGTCTGAATCAAAATCCTGTTTTTCAATCCAATCCTTCGGTGAAATGCCATCAAGAAAATCATAACTGCGGTCACAATGCCAAGTCCCCCGACCTGAACCAGTAGCAATATAATCACCTGTCCGAAAAAACTCCAGTGGTCTGCCGTACTTACAACCGTCAGTCCCGTAACACATACGGAGGTAACAGCAGTAAATAACGCATCGACATAATTCGTTGCGTTGCCGTCAGAAGCCGCGGCAGGCAACGACAGCAGCAGAGAGCCGATAATAATCAGCAATAAAAACCCTAGTACGATCATCTGTGTGGGCTGCAAGCCGTTCTTGCTTATAAACCCTCGCAGAGCGATTCTTCTATTTTTGCCGCCTTCCATCTCCAATCTCCCCTCATATAACTCATGCAAGATATTTATAGTCAGTCTATGTAAACAGTATGCTGCATCATTGATATTCAATAAAAACGCGTAAGATATTTTCTGAGAATACAGGTCAAAAACTTCTTTTAACCTTTATACCATAGATACTATTGTACATTTTTTCTGATAATTTGCAACCGGCAAATTTCTGACAACGAGTCGAGACATTTTGCAAA
>JAJQDO010000349.1:10615-11473 GCA_021202175.1 Clostridiales bacterium
CACCGGAGGATATGCACCACCAGAGGAAGATTTAAATTAAAAATTATAAAATTTCGATATCATTTGATAAATATGGCATCCCGGATGTTCGCGGGAGATAGATAAAATCTAACATTTGTATGATTTTAAATAAACGGGAGTTCGTCATCTATATTATCCGGAATACTCATAAACCCTCCGCTGTCTTTTGGGAAAGATTGCTGCTGATACTGTTCCTGGTTTCCTCCGCTTCCGTAGCCGCCAGAACTTGAACCATATCCAGAATTATTATACCCGCTCTGCTGTTCCTGCTGATTGCTATCCGTGTACCGCTGGCTCGCAGCCTTACTCTCTGCAAAATCCTGTTCTTCGACGACAACATCTGTCGTATATACCTTCACACCGTCACGGTTTGTATAACTGCCGGTCTGGATTCTTCCAGAAATAACAATCTTCGTGCCTTTTTGAAAATACTTCTCGGCAAACTCTCCGTTCCTTCCAAATGCAACGCAATTAATAAAATCTGCGTCCTGTTCCCCGTCTTTGTGAAATCTCCTGTTGACCGCAAGTGTATATCTCGCCACGCACGTTGATTTTTCTCCCTGTGAATATCTGATCTCCGGATTCCTTGTCAGCCGGCCCATCAAAATTGATTTATTCATTTTCTTTCGTTCCTTTCTTTCATTTGCCTATCCCTTGTCCATTTTTGCACCGCACCAAGGACATCTTTTATAAATCGGTTCTCCCATGCATTCGGGCACTCGCACTATTTCATTGCACTCCGAACATCTGTATCGTTCCATGCCTATAGGCCTTACAAGTCTGAACCACATTCCTAACCTCACTGGCTCAAAATCAATGATTGTCTGCCTATATAGT
>JAJQDO010000053.1:0-2202 GCA_021202175.1 Clostridiales bacterium
TTCATCGATATCGGCGTGCTCAAAGCATTTTTAAAGAGAGTAGGGAACAATGCCATTGAAGGAAAAGTGTCGCCGAACTGCCGGGAAAAATGTTCCGGCTGCGGGGCGAGTCGTTTCGGAGGAGGTGTCTGCTATGAAGGCAAGAATTAAATGGACGAAGACAGGCGTTCTGAAATTTATCGGGCACCTTGATGTACAGCGATATTTTTATAAAGCGATGATGCGGGCGGAATTACCGGTTTCCTTTTCGAAAGGCATGAGCCCGCACCAGATCATGAGCTTTGCCGCACCTCTGGGAACCGGCATGACCAGTGAGGGAGAATATGTGGACATTCTTTTTGACTGGTGTTACAGCGGGCAGGAGATGCTCGACCGCATGAATGCCGTGATGAATGAGGGGATTTCCGTCCTCGAGTTTAAGCAGATTGATAAAAAAGAGAAAAACTGCATGGCAGTCACCGCTGCCGCAGATTATCTCGTGACCTTTCGTCCTGGATACTATCACCTGGATGCCTTCTTAAAAAGAACAGAGCCATTTTATTTCCAGGAGGAGATTTCCATTCTTAAGAAAACGAAACGCAGCGAGCAGGTCGTGGACATTGCCCCGATGATTCTGGCGATTCGGGAACAGGGAGAAGGGATTTTTATGCGTCTGGTCACCGGAAGCGCGCAGAATCTGAAACCGCAGCTGGTGATGGAAGCTTTCTGCAACTATCTTGGCTATGATTATGAACCTCATGCTTTCATGTATCATCGGCTGGAAACCTATCTGCAAAAAGATGGTGAGTTGCAGCCGCTCGGTTCGGTAGGCTGGGAAGTGCCGGAAGCCATTTTGCCGGAAGGGGATGTTGAGTCATTATAATCAAACTTTTTCATTGAATTGTCGGGCTACTTATAATATACTACAGACAAGATATTGATACTGCATTGGCATGTAAAGATGGAGGTGAATAATATGTTGGCTGCAATTAAAGGAATTATTCGGGGAAATACGGTAGTAATTGAAGATGAAGATATGAGAGAGTATGACGGTTTAGAGGTAATTGTTACTGTACTGGATTATCCTAAAATCCAAGATAAGAATAAGAAACCTGATCTTGATTGGGACAGTTTTGTTATGCCAAGCAGCAGAGGAAAGAATGTTGAGGAATATATGAAGGAGATGCGCGATGACGACAGGATATGATAAGGTATTTATAGATACAGCGCCATTCATATATTTTATTGAAAAAGATGAGAATAATCCTCGATATTTTGACAAAGTAAAACGTTTTCTTATGGATGGCTATAAAGATGGTGTGCAATTTGTGACATCAGTGATTACAATAGAAGAATATATGGTTTTTCCATATCGAAGTAATCAGCTCCAATATATAGAACTGTTTGAAAGATTGTTAAAATCGCTTAAAGTTGATGTTATTTCTGTAGATAGAGAAATAGCGAAAAAGGCAGCCCAAATTAGGGCAGCTTATAAGACATTTAAGGCAATGGATTCATTACAGTTAGCTGCTTCATGTTTATCAGGTTGTGAATTGTTTCTGACAAATGATAAGCAATTGATTCAGTTTAAAGAACAAAAATGTATACTTATTGATGAACTGAGTTAATAAATCAAGAACCTCCGCATCGGTGCAATCTGCGTTGATACGGAGGTTCTTAGACAGTGGTGAACGGAAAAATGAATGATAATAAACAAAGTAACAACAAGCTGATTATCACACAGAAGAATAACGCGATTTATTACGGCTATTTTGTCGATGGGATTCCGGTGGAACTCTATTGTGAACCGAAACAGCAGCAGAGTCTCGTCGGCAATATCTATGCCGCCAGGGTGGAAAAAGTGGCGGATGGAATCGGCGGAGCCTTTCTGGAGATAGGGGATGGACAGAAATGTTATTATCCTTTCACAAAGGGACAGCAGCCACTGAAACTTTCTCCTGGACACGAAGACCGTCTTTATGGCGGCGATATTATCCTGGTTCAGATTACGAAAGATGCTGTGAAAACGAAACTGCCGGCGGCAGACGGTAACGTGAGCCTGGATGGGAAATATTTTGTCCTGAGCATTGCCGATATGCGCGTTAGTCTTTCGCGGAAGATTACGAAATCGGCGGAGCGGGTGAGATTGCAAAACCTGATAGAGCAGTATATAGGAGAATATTATTGTAAAGAAAAATCACTCAGAGAAGAAAGATTATAATA
>JAJQDO010000053.1:2212-11456 GCA_021202175.1 Clostridiales bacterium
TCCGGGAAGACGGTATCGCAGAAAAAAGTTTTACTGACAAAGATCAACCCGAAGGAGAAAGTAATATTAGTCGGGAAGACTATGCTGAGGGAGAAAGTTATGTTAATCGGGAAGACTATGCCGAAGGAGAAAAATATATCATTCGAGAAGCCTATACCGAGAAAAAGAGTCTAATTGATAAAAATCGGATTAAAGGAGAAAGTCAATTCAATCGGGAAGACAACTATACCAAGAGAGAAATTTCTGTCGACAAGGAAAGATATATAATAGAAGAAAAAAGTGTTAATCAGAAAAATGTTCCTATCAATCAGAACGCATTTCTGGATTTCGGTATCATTGTCCGCACCAATGCCGAGGGAGTTCCAGAAGAGGAATTGAAAAAAGAATGGGATTCTTTGATCGGTCAGTATCGCGAACTGATGCGCAAAGCTGCCATTGCTCTCGGAAGAACATTGCTGTTTCGAGAACCGCCGCATTATATTACGTTGGGACGAGATTTGCCGGAAAAAGAACTGGATGAGATTGTCACGGATCAGTTGGATATATTTCGTGAATTCAAAAGTTATGGTTTTGTTTCAGAACAGTCTCATAATACAAAGCATGGGAAGGTGAAGGATATCGAGCCCCCGAATATTAAAATGCAGAGTATAGAACATCAGAATGTTAAAATACAGAGTACAGGGTATCAGAATGATAATAAACAAGATATTGAATCATTGGTTGGTGATAAAGATGATTCCATGTCACAAAAAAAGATGTTTCCTTCGGCGAAATGTAAGCTAACACTTTATGAAGACGAATATCCCTTGGATAAACTCTATCGCTTCGACCATTATTATGAGGAAGCGACCAACCGCCAGATCTGGTTGAAATCCGGGGGAAGTCTGGTGATCGAGCAGACCGAGGCGATGGTGGTGATTGATGTCAATACCGGCGCGGTGACCAAAAAGAAAAAAATGTCGGAAGACGTGTATTTCCTGACCAACTGCGAAGCTGCCAGAGAGATTGCCAGACAGTTACGTCTCCGCAACCTTTCCGGCATCATTCTCATTGACTTTATTAATATGAAGGAAGCAAAACAAAAAAATAAACTGATGCATTTGTTGGATCAAGAGTGTCACAAAGACCGGGTGCGTTGTCGTGTAATAGACATGACGAAGCTGGGGCTGGTGGAAATGACACGGAGCAAGGTGCGGAAGCCTTTGCGAGAACAACTAATCATGTGTAAAAATTTATCGAGAAATTCGGTGTAAATGGAAGGGATGCTGAAAAATGAGCGCCGCATTCTTCGTGACTTTAGTCTTGGGAGGATTCACTGAGAGTTTATAATATCACAAAACGAAATGATTTCGACGCAAAGTTCTATGAAAATACGATAGATTTTTTTAGAAGAGACTCCTGTACGAGGTGTATAATAAAATGGTATGAATGAGCAATTTGAATAAATATTCTCTTACTTAAGTTGGCAAAAAAAGAATGTTTTATAAGTCTTATTTGTCATCATTTCTTTTGTGAACATTGAACAGGTTTGGAGGGGATTTCATGAATTTTGTCACAAAAGACAAACATTTTTATAATACTTTGGTTCATTTGATGCTGACTATCGTTCTGCAAAATGTTATCGCTTATTCCGTCAACATGGCGGACAATATTATGCTGGGGGCTTACAGCCAGGAAGCTCTTTCCGGAGCCGCTACGGTGAATCAGATTCAGTTTATGGTCCAGCAGATGTCTCTGGCTATCGGCGACAGCCTTGTCGTTTTGAGCTCCCAGTACTGGGCTAATCGAAGGACCGAGCCGATTCGTAGACTTACCTGCGTGGCCTTGCTCACAGGCGCAGTGATTGGAGGCGTTGTATTTTGCCTGACCACATTTTGTCCGGGCGCAATTCTTTCTATATTTACAACCGATGCTTCCATCAAGGCGGAAGGTCTGGCTTATCTGAAAATGATTCGCTTCACCTATCCTCTCTATATCCTTTCCTACGTACTGATGTCATGCCTGCGAAGTGCGGAAACGGTTTCTATCTCATTTGGCATATCTGTGGTCTCTCTGATTGTGGATGTTTGCATCAATTATACTTTGATTTTCGGAAAATTCGGTTTTCCATCCATGGGAATCCGGGGTGCGGCTGTCGGCACACTGACCGCCCGTTGCCTGGAGCTGCTCATCGTTTTGGGATACATATTATTTAAGGACAAAAAATACGGCTGTTTCAAAATAATCCCTTCCATGGTTGTTTCGCTTATGTGAAAGACTATTGGCATATATTTTGGCCTTCCTTTATGTCGCAGGTTCTATGGGCCATCGCCACACCGGTACAGACAGCGATATTGGGACACCTTTCCGCGGATGCTATCGCGGCGAATTCCGTCTCGACAACTCTGTTCCAGTATCTGAAGGTAATCACAGTGGGTGAAGCGTCCGCGTCATCCGTAATCATCGGCCGTACCGTGGGTGAAGGAGATGAATCGAAGGTGCGAGAATACTCTCGAACGTTGCAGTTATTATATCTGACTGTAGCGATTGTGCTGGGCGTCGCCTTGTTCTTTATCCGTATTCCGCTGTTGTCCATATACAGTCTCAATGACACGGCGCGAAGAATGGCAAATCAGATTATCATTCTGCTCTGTTTCGTGATTGTAGGCATGGGTTATCAGATGCCGGCAGGTGTCGGCATCATCAAAGGTGGCGGTGATGTGAAATTCTCCATGTATCTGAACCTGATTTCCACCTGGGGAATCGTCATGCCGCTTTCCTTTGCTGTAGCCTTCTGGTGGAAACTGCCGGTAGTAGCAGTGGTATTTTTCCTCAATTCAGATCAGATTTTTAAATGCGTCCCTATTGCCATTCGAGTCAATCGCTATCGCTGGATTCACCATCTGACGAGGGAGGAGAAATCAGTATAGAGACCTTTTATCCTTATCATTTGAAGGGAAAGATTAATAATGATAGGAAGGAAATTCTGGAAAATTGCAATCTATTTAGGAGTAACCTGACAGCATGTGTCGGGTTCTCCGGGAATAGTAGCTAAAAATAAAAACACCGTGCTTAAAAAAGCTCACAAAATGTTGTCCTCCCTATCACAATCTAATATAATATTTCTTGGTTTTTACGGATATTTTTACAAGAAATAAACGTGCCTGGAACATTCACATTTTCTGAGGAAAGATGTGTATGTCCAAAGAGAACTGGGCATGACACAAGGTGACCTGAAAAGGTTGAGGAAGAAACATAAGATAATCTATTTGGAGAATAATTGAGACATGATGAATCAGATTTGCGATTGTAACAAAGATAATATAGAAGAAAATGAATACGAACAACATGAGAAAGAAAATCACTGTAGTCAAGGCAAGCGTATTCGACGGAATATGGATATAGAATCCACGGATGTCATGACTGGTGACCGGAATCAAAAGCGTTTTCTATATTATCAGCTCAAGATGAGCATGCAACATGCGAAACAAATCGATATTATTGTGTCTTTTTTTGATGGAATCCGGTGTCAAGATGATTATGGATGATTTGAGAAATGCGCTGGATAGAGGAGTTCGCGTACGAATTTTGACAGGGAATTATCTGGGAATTACGCAGCCGTCGGCTCTTTATATGATAACGAGAGATTTGGGGAATCGCGTTGATTTGAGATTCTATAATGACAGCAGAAGATCATTTCATCCAAAATCATACATTTTCCATTATGAGAATTATGATGAGATATATATTGGCTCTTCCAATTTATCCAGAAGTGCTTTGACATCTGGAATCGAATGGAACTATCGCTTCAGCAGTATGACAGATTCTGGAAACTATCAGCAGTTTTTTGATACCTTTGAAGATTTATTTTATAACCATTCTATCGTCATTAACGATGAAGAGTTGCAAAGGTATTCTAAAAACTGGCATAAGCCTGCAGTATCCAAGGATTTGGCCAGATATGAGTTTATAGAAGATGATTTCGATAAGAATCATAGAGAAAATAAAGAGACCACGGGAGAAATTTTTGGAGAGGAGGGCAAAAAGAACAGTATAATTGAGGATTTCCATGAGGAATCGAGTGTTGTCGAAGATTTCGAAAATAGTATTTTTCAGAAAGAAGCATTACAGGAGAATTCTGTATCGGGAACCAGAAATCTCAGAAATTTATATGAACCAAGAGGTGCGCAGATTGAAGCGTTATACGCATTAGAAAATAGCCGGGCTGAGGGAGCAGTAAAAGGACTGATTGTGGCGGCGACTGGCATTGGGAAGACATACCTGGCGGCATTTGATTCGGAAAAATATGATAGGGTTTTGTTCGTTGCTCACAGAGAAGAGATTCTCAAACAGGCGGCAATGTCTTTTAAAAATGTACGTCAATCAGATGATTATGGATTTTTCAACGGCAAAACGAAAGATACAGATAAATCGCTTATATTCGCATCTGAAGCAACATTAGGCAGAGAAGAATACCTCTCAGACCAGTATTTCTCACGGGATTATTTTGATTACATTATCATCGATGAATTCCATCACGCAGTCAATGAGCAATACCGCAGAATTGTAAACTATTTTAAGCCAAAATTCTTGCTTGGTCTGACTGCCACACCGGAGAGACTGGACGGAAAAAACATTTATGAAATCTGCGATTACAACGTGCCGTATGAGATATCTCTAAAAGAAGCCATCAATAAAGGGCAGCTTGTTCCATTTCATTATTACGGTATATACGATGAGACCGATTATACAGGCTTAAGACTGGTGAAAGGTCGTTACGAGGAGCAGGATCTGACGGAACTATATACCAAAGGAAGCAACAGCACGAAACGATTCGATACGATTTATAAATACTATAAAAAATATCGCTCAAAGAGAGCCATGGGATTTTGTTGCTCCAGAAACCATGCCGAAAGTATGGCAAAAGAATTCTGTAAAAGAGGGGTTCCCTCTGTTGCCGTCTACAGCAATGCTGACGGAAAATATTCAGAGAACAGAGATACGGCTGTCCGGAACTTAAAGAATCAAAAAATAAAAGTGATTTTTTCTGTCGATATGTTTAATGAGGGCCTGGACATCGCATCCCTGGATATGGTGATGTTTCTCAGACCGACAGAATCGCCCGTTGTATTTTTACAGCAGTTAGGGCATGGACTCCGCACACACAAAGGCAAAGAATATCTGAATGTACTGGACTTTATCGGAAATTATGAAAAAGCTGGAAAGACACCTTTCTTGCTCAGTGGCAGCAGAGAGTTGCCGGGAAAAGGCAACTATACAGAAGAGACAGACCTGGAATACCCGGACGACTGTATTGTAGACTTTGATATGCGGCTGATTGACTTATTCAAAGAAATGAATAAGAAGAATCTATCTGCCAAAGCCCAGATCTGCCAGGAATATTTTAATGTTAAAGAACAGTTGGACAAAAGAGTTCCTTCGCGTATGGAATTGTTCCGTCTCATGGATGGAGATGTTTATCAATACTGTATCAAACATGCAAAAGAAAATCCATTTCAAAATTATCTGGATTTTTTGAACGAACTTCATGAGTTATCAGAGGATGAGGAAAGGCTATACGTGGAAATTGGCAGAGAATTTCTATCTCTTATCGAGAAAACAAATATGCAGAAAGTATATAAGATGCCGATTCTCTACAGTTTTTATAATCACGGCGACATCAGACTTGCCGTCACAGAAGAGGAAGTTCTGAAAAGCTGGAAAGAATTTTTTGATACAGGGACGAACTGGAAGGATTTTTCAGAAGACATCACCTTGGAACAATACAAGGCAACATTTGTCAAAAGCGAAGAACATGCCGATTCGTTTTTTAAAAAACTCTGGAAAGGGATTTTTTATTGATAAGAAAGGTTATGCGTTGGCTATACGGGATGATTTAGCAACGATAATCGAAAATCCAGCATTTGGGAGGCATATGAAAGATATTCTGGAATACAGGACAGTGGAGTATTATAGGAGAAGATATGAGGGGAAGCGATGAAATACTTCGAAGATTCTGGCTCCATTTAATCAAACTTCCCACACGACATCAGTTGACTTTTGATTTCAAAAGCATATATTTATAGATAGTATTAAAAAGCCTTTCGGGTTTTTGCATGGGGCGGCGTCACGACGGTGCCTCTATTTTTTGTCAAAATTCATGTCGGATTGCTTCAAGACAACACCAATCAAAAAACACTTGCACACCAGATGCCAGATGAATCTGAATGAAAGTGTTTTACTTTACTTTGTGCAATTTGCGCCGGCCGACGGCCGGCGCTGCCAAAACGGCCATTTTTAGCCGGTTTGTCTGCTGCTAATTTTCTCCAGCGTTATCCTGATTTTCTTTCAGAACGATCACAACAGCGATTCAAAACTGCTTTCAGAAACATGCATCCTCCTGGCCGCCTCACTGACAGACAGAAGCCCGTCCTTGACTAACTGTATAAGTATCTCGGTTATTCCTTGTTCTATCCCTTGTTCTATTCCTTCTTCAATGCCGTCCTTTTTCCCTTTTTCATATCCTTCCTTCAATATCCTCTTCGTCGGATAATCCATTGCTGTTCCGCCCATGATATCACCTATCCTTTCTGCTACAGTGGGCGCTTTCCTGCCGATCAACGAGTCAATCACACAATTTGACAGTTCAAGGAGAGACAATTTCTCTCCTTCTGTGATTACTCCCATGTACATCCATTTTGTCAGCTTTCTGCTTATCTTATGATACTCAGCCACCAGGAGTTCCTGTTTTTTCCTGTCCATTTCATATTCTGGCATCTCTTTTTCGAAATTAAAGATGTAAAAGGGAAGCAGGAACATCAGCTTTTTCTCGAAGATATCTTCGATGGAATACGACTGCATTCTGATTACCGGAATCTTGTAGGAGGAATAGTCTTCACTTTCTGGGAAGTGAAACTGAACGACCATCTCATCGGGTGTATTCCGGGTGCTCCGGAGATACAGTATGGCAGAGTAAGGATATACCAAAGTGAGGATGTTCTCGTCTATGTTGTGGCCTGATCTGGCAATCAGAAAGTCGTATTCCGCCATGCGAATCACCATGGTATTATCGCTTGTACTCTGGCATTCCAGATGAAAGATCTTGTCCCGGATGCGAATCCTGGAGTCTGTGACTCTTTTATAGTATCCTTTCCTATCCTCTGAAATGTACATTTCGTTCTGGAGAAGTTCAATCTTTTCCTCCAGGCCATAATCCGTGCCGAATATCTCGTTGATGACCGGAATGGCCATCCACCGGAGATCTTCCAGGAGCGCCCGGAACGTATCATCGTACGGTGTGCTGCTCTCTACTTTAAACGCAATCGTCTGTACCTCATAGTCTTTATCGGTTATGTTCACAATACTTTTTTCATTAGACATTTCGCGACACCCCGCTTTCTTTGCGTTACAGCAAAGGGCACATGGCCAGATGCTGTCGTCGACAAGTAGGAATATAAACGCATCCGACTCCTTCCTGTCGGCTCTCTTGCAGGGAATTCCCTGTCTCATAAAATATTTAGAACAGTTTCATTATAACAATGTTTTTTTATACAGGCAACCCCAAATTAAAGATATTATGGAATTTATAGGAAATCCGATACTGCTCACAGAGCGGTAGAAGAGCAATATGGACCGAATCGGACCATTTTAACATTATCGTTTATTACACGAACGGGGCATTTCCAAAGGAATTACGATAGGCAGAACAGAAGGCAGGATACAGGCGATGGTAGAATGTATCAGAACATTGATGGCAAGGGAAGAATGTGCTGCAGAGACCGCTATGGATATCCTGAAGATTTCTGTTGAAGAAAAAAATATTTGTCTGGAAAAGATGGGATTATTGGTGCCGCAGTATTAAAGCACGATAATTGATTTACAGAAAACTTATAGTTTTAAGCTAAAAAGCCAGCGACTCACGTGGGCTGCTGGCTCTCTAGCTTATTGAGATTGGGCATCGAATCCATCGACGGGGTTATAATGCCACAAATGACGCTAATATCAGTTGCCGATAAATAAACGGCAATCTTGCCAGGGAGATTAAAAATAAATCCAAAACAATAACATTTCATTGTGACTCTGAAAAGTTTATATTATAATAAAATAATAAGAAGAAACTACTGTTTTCGACTGCGTGAAAGGAAACTGACTATGAATGATACATTGACCTATTACAACCAGAATGCGAAATCCTTTATCGAAACTACAGTTTCCGTGGATTTCCATGACGTACAGGATAAATTCCTGTCTTACCTGCCGCCGTCCCCGGAGATTCTCGACTTTGGCTGCGGTTCCGGAAGAGACACAAAATATTTCCTGAAAGCCGGGTGTCTGGTCGATGCCATCGACGGCTCCCCGGAGTTATGCCGGTATGCAACGGAATATACAGGAATCAAAGTGAAACAGATGGTTTTTGAGGAACTGAACGAGTACAATAGATATGACGGCATCTGGGCCTGTTCCTCCATCCTGCATCTGCCGAAAAAACCGCTGTTCTTCGTCCTGACCCAAATGACGGCGGCCCTGAAAAAGAAAGGAATCATCTATACATCCTTTAAATATGGAACATTTCAAGGAAAACGGAACGGGCGCTATTTTACGGACATGTCGGAAAGTACCTTTACAAAACTGGTGCAGCCCATCCGGGAGATCACAACGGAAGAAATGTGGATTACATCCGATGCGCGGCCGGATCGATGCGATGAGAAATGGCTGAATGTAATTCTGAGGAAATCAAACTGAGATAAAGCCACCGCTGGTTTTCCAGTACCTGGATTTCATCTGTTCATTTATGGATTATGAACCAGCGTCAAATTTGGATCTGGGTGTTGGAGGAACTGTTACACAGGATGGTTGTAATCATAGAGGACGACGAAGAGGAAGAAAAGTAAAAAATGAGATAGAACCGTATTCGATATAACAGAGTGTCTGTAGTTTTACATTTATGGAGTGATAAACTATGACATCGAAAAAGAAAGAAATGTTCTTATTTTATATGCGATTGTTCCATACCGATTTTGATGATGGTCTGCAGAAGAATGATAAAAAGTCTGCTAAAAAATGGCAGATAAGCAAAAAACCACCATATTTTCTCTCAGCACAAAAGTTACTCATATGATGGTTCAAGGTCGATTCCTGTGCTGTTATTCGATTTTTACTCTCTTTCTTCAATATCGCATTCTTCCTCCAGCGTTATCCTGATTTTCTTTTAGAACGATCACAACAGCGATTCAAAACTGCTTTCAGAAACATGCATCCTCCTGGC
>JAJQDO010000264.1:0-2635 GCA_021202175.1 Clostridiales bacterium
TTTTGGAAGTTTCAAAATAGGAGGGGCTTAAAATCGGTATTTTCCGACAGCCCCCGCTCGCTTTTTGGATTTTGTCTGTGCAATATCCCTGCTGGCGAATTACTTTTCAACAACCGTAATCGTATTTTTCAACATTCCCATCCAACAGGAATATGTGTACATTCCTTCTTCCTCCGGTGTAAACTTGATTACAACTTCTCCAGCAGTAAGTTTTACCTGTTGATGAAACGCTGACAGCACAATCTCGTTATTACAGCCGTTCAGATTATTCTCATCTACCTCTATCGTCCACACGACAGGTATTCCTGCGATGACCTGAATATCGTCATAGCCATTGGCATGAAGCGTTGTTGTTACATACTGAATATCTCCATCAATGGTTGAAACAATAGTTTCATCTGTAGTTGCGTTTGCCGATGAAACAGTAAAGCCTGTCAAGACAAGATTGTTCTGTATCATAAAAATCCCCATGATCACCAGCAGGATAGAACCGACCTGAAGCATAAGCTGCCGCCAATGTGTTTTCAGCATCCCCGCTGCTAAACCAAACGTAAAAACAAGGGGAATTGTGCCTAAACAGAAGGAAAACATGGATAGGGCTCCGGTCAGCATACTGCCACTGGCAATGGCGTAGACCTGCATGGATTGTAACGGCCCGCAGGGCATCAGCCCATTTGCCAGACCTACTGCAAAGGAGCTGTGTTTCCCCACGCTCTGTATTTTGGCAGAAAGTTTCCCGGATAACTTCGGAAAAAGGCGGACAGACAGAGAAAGTCCTCCCAGCATATTGATGCCCATGAGCAGCATAAATCCGCCGGCAATCAGGCCGATCACACCCCTTACCTGTAAGGTGATGGCAGCTTTTTCGCCGATAAAACCCAGAATACCGCCGATCAAAGTGTAGCTGGACAGTCGTCCAAGATTGTATAAGATACTGCGGCGCAAGGGCTTTATATTTCCGGAAGAAATGCTTTGAGCCAGATTTAATCCTCCGCACATAGCAATGCAATGGACGCTGGTCAACAGGCCAATCACGAACAGGGCAAAATAGCTCATTCGTTCTTCACTGATTGTAGGGATGTTCTGGAATATCTCCAGCCATCCCATGTGTCGAGCGATCACATAGACTCCCAGAATAATAATCAGAGTAGCCGCGGTATCACGGACTTTTTTTGCGCTTTTTGCAACTCCGTAACCAGTCTTTTGAATTGTTTCAATGATGGCGCTTTCTGTGCAGGGAGGGTTAAACTCAGCTGTCAATTCACCTCTACTGTGGTTTGCGGTTGCGGATTGTACGCCTTCAAGTGACGATACTGCTCCTTCCAGTCGGCGCTCACAACCGGAGCAGGTCATGCCCGTAACGTGAAAAATAATCTTGCTCACGAAAGCGCCCCCTTAAAATTGTTTCCAGTTGGAAAAACGAGGTGCATTTTCTTCCAAAAAAGATTCGGAAACGGTAATGATTCCGTTTTCCTCGGTGTAGTCATCCTCCGTAATCGGGACGGGGTTGCAGCCTCCACTTGTAAGCCCGATTTCATCGGATGAGAAGTGGTTTCCGCAGTTTTGGCAGACAAAGTCATTACCATCCTGTTCAAAATAAGCATAGGGGGATCCGTTGCAAACCTGGCAGGTATTCATTGCGAGACGAACGGTGCCATCAGAAGCGAGAACAGCGAAAATCTCGACATTTATTCCATCAATTTCAGTGTCGTAATAGCTTGCCTGGGTGCTTATATCTTCTACAATGATTTCAATTCCTCCATCTGCTGTTGAAGATGTATTTTCCTGTATATCTTCCGTCTCTGTTGAAGATGCATTTTCCTGTACTTCCTCCAGTTCTGCTTCTGGTTCCGTTCCGGAAGAACAGCCGACCATAACAATTGCCACGGTTGCAATGACTCCTGCGATAAACCATAATTTTCTTTTTTGCATGATTGATACCTCGACTTCCAATTAAAATAATATTATATCACTGTGTTTTCCTGATATTTCATAGATAAGTTCTGAACCATATCGTTCACCTCAACTTAAGAATATAACTCCGGCCTGCGCAGCGACACATACGGGCGGCTGTCGCTTTTCCCGCAGTTATTGCATGTATCAATGCCTACATAAATAAGCTGCTCTCGGTCATCTGCTTTGACCATAAGATTGCCGTCAGAGTCTACAGCCATGGATTCTCCCGCAAATGCCATCTGTCCCTCTGTTCCTGTTCGGTTACACATAACAATCGGGATGCAGTTTTGAATCGCTTGTACACGGATTTCCCATTCAAACATAGTGAGATGTTCTGCTTTTGTGTTCGCCGTTGGTATCAGAATCAAATCGGCACCTTTCAATTTCTCCGTCCGGATACTTTCCGGATAATGGCGGTCAAAGCAAACGACAATCCCAAGATTTCCAAAAGGAGTATGGAATATTAGAAACCCATTATCGGAAGGAACATAATAATCCTGCTCATAAAAATTCGTTGTCTGCGCGATATGTACCATTTTCTGGAACCCCTGTATCTCTCCGGTTGGAGTAATCAGAACGCTTGCATCATAGCGCTTTTGGTTTTCTTCGTAATAAAAATTGGGAACTGCGTAAATTCGGTTTTTGCGACAGGCTTTCTGAAAATCCCGTATTTCATCGG
>JAJQDO010000264.1:2645-11360 GCA_021202175.1 Clostridiales bacterium
TCACTACTTTATCGGATACATCCTGTTTTTCATATTGTGGAAAAAAGGGCAGAAGCGTCAGCTCTGGATACAAAATCAGATCCGCGCTGTTTTGAGCCGCATCCTGTAAAGCGGCGAAACACTTTTTGAGGTTGTCTGTCATATCTAGCCCCATTTTCATTTGGAATAAGGCAATTTTCATTTCATACCTCACATTCATCTTGTAAAAAATAATTTCCTATTAACATAGAATATAAATAGGAATTAAGGTAAATTATAGTACACAGAGGGGTCGATGTCAAGAAATTTAACATTGACCCACCTTGGTACCCGCTTACAAGCGGTTCTTTACAAAGAGCGTGACTTTTTCCAATGTATATGAAGCCATCGAGTTTTTGCAAGGTATAAAATAGTGTGTCGAAAAAGTTCAAAAACCCTCTTGACATACTGACATTCTAGGTATATAATCCAATTCATATTAAACCTATTATATAAATAGGTTTATAAACAGGACATGATTTCTGAATTAAAGGAAACATTCTTTACAAAGTGAATCGTTAAACTGACCGGACAACGGGAGGTTTCATGCATGTGGAGCTTCGGCTGTCTTTTTCTTTTTTTGAAAAAAACGAAGGCTGCCATATGAGAAGATTGCCATGATTTTATCAAAATTTTTGCGAAATGATGTATGTTTAGTGGAAAGGATGATGATATGAGTATATTGGAACTATCTCCTCAGGAAAAACGCCTGAAGGAAGCACATAAGTCAGATAAGAACAAAACAACAGAAGAAAGCAGGACGCGCAGGATTTTAAACCGTTTTGCGGGAACGCGTCCAGTCATAGATGTGGAAAGAGGAAAATATTTTACAGAGTCTTTCAGACAGACAGAGGGTCAGCCATTAATCTTGCGGTGGGCAAAGGCTCTGTATCTCTATGCGGAAAAGGCGACAATCTATATTGATGAAGAACAATTGATTGTCGGCAGGGCAGGCAAGGAGGGGCGATACGGCATCCTGTATCCTGAGTTGGATGGAGATTTCCTGGACGAGGCGATTAAGGACATTTCATCCCGGGAGACTTCTCCTTTTGATCTGTCGGAAGAGGACCGGGAGGTTATCCTTCATGAGATTGCGCCTTATTGGAAGGGGAAAACATTTCATGAGGATCTGGCAAAGGCATTGCCGGAAGACACAAAACGTCTTACTTACAATGAGGATAGCGAAAATACTTCCCGGTATATCGTCAATGAGACAGCATCTTTCCGCTCGTCCATCCAGTGGGTGCATGATTATGAAAAGCCGCTGCATATCGGATTTAATGGCATCCGGGCAGAGGCCGAGAAGGCGCTGGAAGCACTGGATGAGTTCAGTGCGGTGGATACTATGGAAAAGAAGCCATTTCTGGAAGCGGAGATTTACACGGCGAATGCTATCATCCTGTGGGCTGAGCGCCATGCACAGGCGGCAGCGGAGAAAGCTGCCATTGAAAATGACCCGCAGCGAAAAGCAGAACTGGAGGAGATTGCCCGTATCTGTCGCAAGGTTCCGGCCAATCCGCCGGATACCTTCCATGAAGCGGTGCAGAGTCAGTGGTTTATCCAGCTCTTCTCCAGAGTGGAGCAGAAGACAGGAACCATCATTTCCAATGGGAGAATGGATCAATATTTGTATCCTTATTATAAAGCCGATAAAGAGAAAGGCATCCTTGATGATGAGAAGGCAGAGGAGCTGCTCGAATGTGTGTGGGTGTCCATGGCACAGTACATTGATTTATACCTGTCCAAGGCAGGCGGCAGCTTTAATGAAGGTTATGCTCACTGGGAAGCGGTGACGGTTGGTGGGCAGACGAAATCCGGTGAGGATGCCACCAATGATTTGACTTATCTTTTTCTGAAATCGAAAAGGGAGTTTCCGTTGAATTATCCTGATTTGGCGGCGAGGATACATACCAGGTCGCCAAAACGGTATCTGTACGAGGTCGCCGAAACGATCAAAGACGGATCAGGATTTCCGAAATTAATCAATGATGAGGAAGTTATCCCGCTGCTGCTGGCGAAGGGAGCGACATTTGAGGAAGCGTATGATTATGCGGTTTCCGGATGCGCGGAAGTGCGGATGCCAAACCGGGATACCTACACATCGCCCTGTGCCTATATCAATTTTGCGGCAGCACTGGAGATGGTTCTCTATAATGGCAAAATGCAAAAATATGGCGAGGAAGTCATCGGTCTTAAGACGGGGGAAGCAGAGGATTTTCAGAGTTTTGACGAATTCCTGGAAGCGTATCTGAAACAGCAGAAAAATTTCATGAAACACGCCTTTATCCAGCAGCATGAAATCATCCGGCTCCGGGCGCAACATTTTGCATCGCCCCTTGGCTCTTCCCTCCATGCCTTATGCATGGAACAATGCAAAGATATCCATCAGCCGCATATCAAAGGTGGCATTGACCTGGGATATTTTGAATTTATCGGATATGGCACGGTCATTGATTCTCTGGCCGCGATGAAAAAGGTAGTCTTTGAGGACAAACGCCTGAGCCTTGCCCGGGTAAAAGAAGCCCTGCTTCATAATTTTGAGGGGTATGAGATCGAACGGCAGCTTTTAAAAAATGCGCCAAAGTACGGAAATGATGACAGTTATGCCGATGAAATCGGCAAAACGCTTGACCGGGAATTGCTGGAATATACGAAAAAGTATTCGCAGGAGCTCGGCGTCCATCTGGATCTGCGCTATGTACCTTTTACTTCCAATGTTCCTTTTGGGAAAGTGGTGTCGGCGACGCCGGATGGGAGAAAAGCTTACGTACCGCTTTCCGATGGTTCTTCTGCATCGCAGGGAGCTGATAAAAATGGACCGACTGCTGTCTTGTTATCAAACTTTGCCACAAAAAATTATGATTTTCGCAATCGGGCGGCGAGACTTCTCAATATCAAGCTCAGTCCGCAATGTGTGAAGGGAGAGGAAGGCACGGAAAAGCTGGTCGCTTTTATCGAAACATGGCGGGATCTGAAGCTTTGGCATATTCAATTTAACGTGATTAACCGGGAGACCTTGTTGGAAGCGCAGAAACACCCGGAAGAATATGGAAATCTGCTGGTGAGGGTTGCCGGATACAGTGCCTATTTCTGTGAACTGTCCAAAGATTTACAGGATGACATTATCTCGAGAACAGAACATGTGGCTGTGTGATTCAAAGATGGAAAAAGGAATTATTTTTAATATGCAGCCCTATTCCTTACATGATGGGCCGGGCATTCGCACCGTAATATTTATGAAAGGCTGCCCGTTGCGCTGCCCATGGTGTTCGAATCCCGAATCCCAAAAGAGGCAGCCGGAGGTTTATCTGGATGATACGAAATGTATTCGTTCATTCGGGTGCGACCTTTGCGATGGGATATGCAGCTGGCAGGCATTAAAAGCAGGAAGCCTGAATCATGCACTTTGCACTGCCTGTGGAAGTTGCACTGACGTCTGCCCGGCAAAGGCGATTGGGATATATGGAGAGAAGAAAGGGGCGGGTGAGATTCTTGATCGGGTCGAAAGGGAAAGTGTTTTTTACGCTCATGGACAAGGTGGCATGACGCTTTCCGGCGGCGAACCGTTCCTGCAGGGTGCGTTTGCTTTGGAGCTTTTGCGGGAGGCAAAGAAAAGAAGGATTCATACCGCTGTGGAGACCTGCGGATACTGCGATGCGGAAAATTTTAAGAGAAGCGGCGGAATATCTGGATTACATTTTCTTCGATATCAAATGTATGGATTCCGAAAAACACGAAGCTTATACTGGGCAGGGGAATACATTGATATTGGAAAATGTGTCGATGCTGTTCCGGGAATATCCCTGGCTCCATAAGCATATCCGCACGCCGGTCATTCCTGGATTTAACGACACGGAAGAGGATATTGCTGCCATCAGTAGATTTTTGCAGGGAAGAAATAATTACAGTTATGAATTGTTGCCTTATCATCGGTTTGGGGAACGGAAATACGAACTTCTGGGAAGAGAGATTCCGAACCTTCCTAAGGAACTGAATGAGGAGAAATTCAAAAAAATGAAAAAATATGAAGATTGTTTTAAGAAAGACAGGAAGGAAATGTCATGAAAAAAAGAATATCACACAAATTAGTATCTATTTTACTTGTTGCAGCGCTGGCAGTATTGTCCTTGGCGGGTTGCGCAAGTTCTGAAACGGATTCCGATGGAGATGAGGAAAGTGCAACGGAAACGGTATCTGAAGAAAATGTGACACTGCGTATCGCGGCACAGCCCTACCCATTGTATTCCTCCATATGGGTTGCCTATGAACTGGGATATCTGGACGAAGAACTCTCCGCTGTTGGCGTGGAGTATACCTGGACAGAATTTCAATCCGGTCCGTTGGTAAATGAAGCAGTGGCAGCCGGGGAAGCAGACTTGGGTTACATGGCAGATTTGCCGGCAATCATCGCGAAATCATCCGGACAGGAAATCGAGATCGTATCCAACGTGGCATATGGTGAGAAGGGACTGGCTGTTCTGGTAACACCGGACTCTGATATCACGTCCGTGGCGGATCTGGAAGGAAAGAAAATCGCCTATGCAACCGGTTCGTACGCGCAGCATCTTCTGGCATTGCTTTTGGACCAGGAAGGACTTTCCTTAGATGACGTGGAGTCCATAAACCTTGGTGCAGGCGATCAGCCTGCGGCATTAACAAGCGGAGAAGTAGACGCCATCGTTATCTGGGAACAGTATATTTCCAAAATGACGACAGAGGGAACGGCGGTCGTACTGGCAGACGGGACCGGTATCAAACGAGGCAACATGGTGACTTATGCCGTAGCGGATTACGCAGAGGAACATCCAGAAGCCATTGAAGCGTATATTCGCGCATTAGATCGCGCGGGAGAATATATTGAGTCCAACCCAACGGAAGCGGCCGAAGCGATAGCAGATGATTTCGGTATCGACGCGGAGCTGATGGAAACCATTTTTGGCAGTTTTACGTTTACAACAGATTTAACGCAGGAAGATATTGATGAAATCACTGCCGTAAAAGATTTCTCCCTGGAAGCGGGAATCATATCTAACGATGTTGATATCGACGCATTTATCAATACGGATTATCTGGATGCAGTGGAATAGAGGCAGGCTGGGATGATGAATAAGAAGACCAAAGGCATAAAATACTGGGCGATTTATTTCGCCCTCCCCATTTTGCTCCTGATCATATGGGAGTGGGCGGATATCGCCGGGGTGATAAAGCCGTACACGATGCCTTCCCCTATGGGTGTCGTGAATGTGGTGGTGGAATATGTGGAAAATGGACTGTTATTTGAAAGTATATGGGTCAGTTTTATTCGAGTGCTGGAAGGTTTTTTTCTGGCACTTATCGCTGCCTTTGTTCTGGGTATGGGCGTTTCCCTATTTGAATGGATGGATATCTTTACCGATTTGGTAGTACAGATTCTTCGTCCGATTCCTCCGATTGCCTGGATTCCTCTGGCAATCCTCTGGTTTGGTATCGGGGAAAGTTCGAAAGTGTTCATCATATTTCTGGGAGCTTTCTTTCCCATTTTTATAAACATTGTCGATGGGGTAAAAAACATAGAGCCACGTTATCTCGAGCTGGCAGAAGTTTATGAGATTCCAAAGTGGAAGAGAATCCAGCAGATCATCATTCCTGGTGCGCTTCCCTCCATCATGACCGGCATTCGTTTGGGAATCGGTAATGCCTGGGTCTGTGTAGTCGCGGCGGAAATGATCGGTGCTACGAAAGGTGTCGGTTACATGCTTTCCAATGGTCGCAGCCTTTCCAGACCGGACATCGTTATTCTTGGCATGCTGATTGTCGGAATCGTCGGAAAATTGATGGACGATCTCCTGCGATTTATCAGAAAGAAAGTGATCACATGGATATAGATATAAAAGAAAAGAGCAGCAAAACAACAAAGAGAACTATCGTTGACATTGAGAATCTGGAGAAATATTTCACCACGAAGGACGGGCGGTTTCAGGCTCTTTCTGATATCAACCTGCATATTGTGGAGGGAGAGTTTGTCTCCATTATCGGCGGCAGCGGCTGTGGGAAAAGCACCCTGCTAAGGATTATCGGGGGCTTGGAAAGAGAATACGAAGGAAATGTACAGATTGACGGGCAAAAAGTGACTGCACCATCACGGGAAAAAGGATTTATCTTTCAAGATCATCGGCTTCTCCCATGGATGACGGTCAAAGAAAATATCCGTTTCAGCCTGGAAAAGAGCAAAAAAAATGATGACTTCTGGATTCAGAAATACATCGACCTTGTCGGTCTTTCCGGATTTGAAAATGCGTTGCCAAAGGAGCTTTCCGGCGGCATGGCACAAAGGGTAGCCATTGCAAGAGCATTGGCGAACCAGCCGAAGATTCTTCTTCTGGACGAGCCTTTTGGCGCATTGGACGCCATTACGAAAATACATTTGCAGGATCAGCTCCTGGAAATTTATGAAAAGGAACCGATTACCATGATTTTGGTCACGCATGACATTGATGAGGCTATTTATCTGGGGAAGAGGGTTGTTGTCATGACGCCAAGACCAGGAAAAATAAAGAGAATCAAGTCGATCGACATCGGGAAGCCAAGACGGAGAACCGGGCCGGAATTTACCCGAATGAAAGACGAGTTATATAAAGACTTCTTCAGTGAAGTGGAAATACCGTTCAGTTATACGATTTAGGCTACGTTGACTGACGACAACGCGGCACATGGGAAATCAGGCAAGCGATATGGCTAGTTAATTAATATTCGATGTACTAGCCACGGATTTCGCAGATAGAAGCAAGAAAACAGAGTCATTGTGTGATGAAAATGCACGGCAATGACTCTTTCTCTTCCGTAAAGATTAGGCTTTTGATGAAATCAGTGTAACGATTCCTATTACAATCAATATGGGAAATGCTATGTATATCAATCCGCCTATGACCATGCCGACAAGTATCAAAGGCAACAACACGATAGATAATAAAAATTTTGATATTCCCCATGCGGCTCTGATTCCAAAGAATAGCAATTTACCAAATATCCCTATCGCACAAATAGTAAATAACAGTGATAACATTTTTTCTCCCTCCATTATGCTGAGATGTTCAGCTCTTCAAAACAAAGTAATTCCCCAAGCGACGTCCCCAACGGTTTTGTACGAAAAGCATTAATGACGTTTTCCAGTTTAACTTTACAAAGTTCCGGGGTGCGAAGGATTTTCAATAAAGCAGCGGTATTTTTCGCGTCATCCAACGCGTTATGTTCTTTTCCTGAGAAATCTAATCCCGCATACATTACCGCTTCTTTCAATGATATAGCTTTTGACAGCCCAAGTTTATCTCCATATTCTTTCTGAAGGTCTTGAAATGCCTGAAGTAAGTTTGCATTATCTGAGTTCAGACAAATTTTTTTTAATTCCAGTTCTTTCGTGATCTGCGCAGAATCAGAGCCACTCCACTGATGAATATGAATTTCTTCCTTTATATTATGGCACCAGGAAAAGAATTGCTCAATGGCGTCTTTAAAAGAGGGAGCATTCTGTACCATTTCCGTCTTAATGCCGGTCAGTCGTTCGAATTTTCTTTCAATCCGTTCATTATATTGAGGTTTTACCAGCGTATTAAAATATGCTATCTCCTGATATTGATCATCTAGCAGGACGGCGCCTATTTGAATAGTCTCTCGGCCACAGATTACTTTTTCCTTTTTGAATTTCCTATCTAACGGATTCATTTCCAAATCAATCACAATATGTTTCATAACGTTCTCCTCCTACGTTCGTTTCTTTGCCGGTTTCAGTACGGATTTGTTTTGTATTCCAAGCTTTGTGCTGCATTCCGGATTTTTTTCCATTTTTTCAATAATTTTAAGCATATGTATTCTTTTTTCTGTATCCATCTTGACCACCTCATTTCTTCTGACTTGTCCTTGCTGTTTTTTTATGTTTACAGTATAATTATTTTATGTACAAAAATAAACGACGGATGAGAAGACTTAGATACGTGTATTTCTCTAATTTAGAGAGATGGGGGAGAAATTTAATGGGGAAACAATCGACAAGAAAAAATAAAAATATATATCAGCTGTGCAGGGAGGCGCAGGGGTTTACCCGTGAAAAGGCAAGTGAAAATATGACAGGTGTATCTGCCTCAAGAATTGAAAAAATTGAATATGAATTGCAGGAGCCAACACCTTACGATATTATACAGATGGCCGATTGTTATAAAAGGCCAGATCTTTGTAATTACTATTGTTCTCACAAATGTACCATTGGTGATCGCTACGTTCCGGAAGTTGAGATATCCGAACTATCCACGATTATTTTGGAAACAATCGCCAGCCTGAATGAAATTAACCCATTGACCAGCCGGCTGATTCAGATTGCGCGGGATGGAAAGATTTCAGATGACGAGATTAAGGATTTTGTTTTTATCAGTAAAAAATTGGATGAAGTATCTCTGGCTATCGATTCATTGAATCTGTGGGTTGATAAAACTGCCAGTGAAAATGGCATTAATATTGAGCTTTTAAATGTTGAAAAAGAGAAATTGAGAGTACGCAAAAGATCAGAAGAAGCAGGATGAGTTGTTTTCCTTGGTTGAGCAGCACTTTATAGAGCATGAAAAGAATCGGATACTTCGGAGTGATTTGAAAGAGTATTTAAAATTGTCTTATATTAAACCTGAATTCCCGGGTATAAGTTATAACTACATTGCCTAATCAGCTTTGTTG
>JAJQDO010000248.1 GCA_021202175.1 Clostridiales bacterium
CCGGCAATCATACAAAGGATTGGATAAGAAAACATGGTCAAAATGCTGGTAAAGCTTTCATTCTCCGCCAAGGGTTCCACCGCGCCACTCATGGTTTCCATCCCTGTCATCAAAATGGCAAAACCTACCAGAATCGTGCCAATATTATGATTGCTTTCATTTTTAGTAAATAAAATCAACACCACGCCAACCATTGCCAGAACCGGCGAAAAGGTGGATGGTTTTAATAACTGAAGGAAGAAATTCCCTCCTTCGATTCCTGTCAGACTGAGCAGCCAGGAAGTGATGGTCGTACCGATGTTGGCACCCATGATGATTCCTACTGCCTGAGAAAGCTTCATGATGCCAGAATTGACAAATCCCACCACCATAACCGTGGTAGCAGAAGAAGACTGAATGACCGCAGTCACACCAGCCCCCAAAAGTACAGCCATGATTCTCTTAGATGTCAGCTTCTCCAAAAGCCGTTCCATTCTTCCGCCGGATAATTTGGACAGGCCCTGTCCCATGGCGTCCATCCCGTAGAGGAACAATGCCAGTCCCCCGATCATCGTAATAATCCCAAAAAAATCCATAATAACTCTCCTTTGTTAACTCTCCTGTCGACTCTGTCGATATGAGTCTCATTATCAGGCACCGCTGCTGTTCACAACATACGCTAACTGTAAGAACTGTATGAACAGTAGCAGTTTTGTCCTTTTTACGGTGCATTTACGTAGATTACATATTAAAAAGTTTATGTGTAGAACTTATCATATCTATGTAAAGTACCAAGAGAATTCATGTAAAGTTTATGTAAAATTTTTCAAGATATTCACATTCCCTTTACAAAAGCTATTTTGGATTTTTTATAATGATTTTGCATAGGGAGGAGATTCATAATCTCCCTGCGATGCAACCACTCTTTATATTTCGTCTATTTTCTATAAGCAGAAAATATTTCAGGACTTAATTATGTTTGTGTTTACCTGTAATGGAGAAGATAACCCATTCCGCGATGTTTTCCGCATGATCGCCGATTCATTCAAAATATTTGGCGACCAGCAAAAGATCGGTTGCCTGGCTGGCATAATCGGAATCCTTCTGGATGATATCAATAATCTCCTGTTTCACCTGACAGAACAGGTTGTCGATCACATCATCGTGATCAATCACAGCCTCTGCCTTGTCATAATCCTTTTCCACATAGGCTTCCACACCTTGAATCAGCATGAGCATCGTTTCTTTGGCCATCTGCTCGATGTGGGTCACCTGCTCGATGCGGGGCATGGTCGATAAGGCGATAGCCAGATCAGAAATATCCGTCGCATGATCGCCAATCCGTTCAATATCCGTGATCATTTTCAAAGCCGCGGAAATCGTGCGCAAGTCGGTTGCCACCGGCTGCTGCGAGAGAATCAGTTTCAAACAGAGATTTTCAATCGTTTTTTCCTCATGATCAATCTCCTCATCAAAGTCCATCGCAGCATGGGCTTTCTCCACATCCTGGTTGATGAGAGCGTCTACCGCCATGCCGATCGCCTGTTCAATCAAAGTTCCCATATTAATGATTTCTTTATTGAGCTCTTTGAGCTCTTCGTCAAAATGAGTGCGCATATCAACCGAACCTTCCTGTAATATAATCCTCTGTTCTCTTATCCTGTGGCATGGAGAACAGTTCATCCGTCTTACCTGCTTCTATGATTTCTCCCAGAAGGAAAAATACAGTCTTGTCAGAAATACGAGTCGCCTGCTGCATGTTATGCGTTACCATGACGATGGTATATTCTTCTTTCAGTTCCATGGCCAGTTCTTCAATCTTTGTCGTGGAAATCGGATCAAGCGCAGATGTCGGCTCATCCATCAAAAGTACCTCGGGCTGCACAGCCAAGGCACGGGCGATACAAAGTCTCTGCTGCTGTCCTCCGGATAATCCCAGAGCGCTTTTTTTCATTCTGTCTTTTAACTCATCCCAGATCGCCGCCTTGCGCAGCGCGTCTTCCACGATGGCATCCAGTTTCGCTTTCGAGCGGATTCCATGGGTTCGCGGACCATAAGCTACGTTATCATAGACGCTCATCGGAAATGGATTCGGTTTCTGGAAAACCATCCCTACTCTTTTTCTCAAAAGATTGACATCCATGTTGCGGTAAATATCTTCATCATCCAAGGTTACCTTGCCGGTGATCTTACATCCCTCTACCAGATCATTCATACGATTCAATGATTTTAATAAGGTAGACTTTCCACATCCGGATGGTCCGATAAATGCCGTAATCTCATTCTTATTAATCTTTAATGACATATCCTTTAATGCATGAAACTGGCCATAATACAAGTCCAGATCTTCAATCATAATTTTTGTCGTATCCAAAGCTCTACTCCTTTGTCTTGATTTCTTTCTATTCATCCATTCCACTGCCCTTTGATTGGCGGCGCAAATAGTCATGAAAAATTTTTTTCACGCTATCTACTTATCATTCACTTCCAGCCATCTACTCAGCATTTCCGTTTCCTATAATATACCACTCGAATTTCCAAAGCCCTATGATATACAGATTCCTTATTCATTTGAATGCTTTCATCCAGTGATGTCCGTCTGCTGTTTTTCAAATGATGATTTCCTCCCGACCCATCAGGATTTCTGCACTTTCTTTGCCAGGAAAGAGGACAGAGCGTTGATGGCGATAACCAATACCAACAGAACAACGGCAGTCGCGTAGGCTTCGTTGACATGCAGTCCTTCGTTGGACAGCACATACATATGCACGGCCAGAGTTCTTCCCGAAGAAAACACGTCGCTTGGAATCGCTGCCACCGTTCCCGCTGTATAGATCAAGGCTGCTGTCTCACCAACAATTCGTCCGGTGGAAAGAATGATACCGGAGAGAATTCCCGGAACAGCTGACGGCAGGATAATCCGGAATATAGTACGAAGCTTTCCGGCGCCAAGGCCGAAGCTTCCCTCCCGGAAGGAATCCGGAACAGCCAGTAACGCTTCCTCCGTTGTTCGAAGGATAACTGGCAAAACCATAATCGCCAACGTACATGCTCCTGATAAAATAGAGTATCTCCAGTGAAGAGCCGTTACAAAAAACAACATACCGAACAGACCATATACGATAGAAGGAATACCCGTCAAAGTTTCGGCGGTAATCCGCACTACTTTGACCAGCTTGTTCCCTTTGCTGGCATATTCCACCAGGTAGATTGCCGCGCCGATTCCAAAAGGCACTGCCATCAAAAGAGACATAAATGCCATGATTACTGTATTAATCAATGCTGGCATTAAAGATACATTATCCGATGTATATGTCCAGGAAAACAGACTGGCAGACAGATACGGAACCCCATTTACCAGGATATATCCCACCAGAAAGATAAGAGCTGCCGCGGTGATTCCAGCCGCGATCACGACAAGAAGCATCACCAGAAAAGATCCCGGTGTTCTTCTGTAGGAAGCCAGACGATCCTTAAATGTCTCTTTATTTATCGCCTCCATGTCTTCCGGCATGATATCCTCTACATTTTCTACGTTACTATCGAATGCTGCCATGATTTACGTCCTTTCTCCACGCATTTTCACAATAGAAAATGACAGGTTGATAATCAGAATAAATACAAAGAGCACAACGCCTGTGGCGATCAGTGCTTCTCTGTGAAGGCCCTGTGCATAACCCATCTCAATGACGATGTTTGCCGTCAATGTGCGGACGCCCTGTAAAATACCCTGCGGCATCCTGGCCTGATTGCCGGCTACCATGATCACGGCCATGGTCTCACCGATGGCGCGCCCGATTCCCAGGATGATTCCTGCGAAAATACCGGATTTCGCCGCTGGAAGAATGGAGCAGAATACGCTCCGTTCATGGGTTGCCCCTAGAGCCAGAGAACCTTCATAATAGCTTTCCGGGACAGCACGAATGGATGCCTCCGACTGACTGATGACGGTCGGTAAAATCATCAGCCCCAGAAGAACTGACGCCGCCATGATACTGCTGCCGTTTCCTCCCACATTCTGTCGGATAAAAGGAACGATCACAACCATTCCAAAGAAACCATATACAACCGAAGGGATACCGGCCAGAAGTTCAATACCCGGCTTAAATATTTTATACAGTTTCGCCGGGCAATATCTTGCCATAAATACTGCTGTAAGAAGACCAATCGGCACACCAATCACAATTGCTCCGGCTGTAACATAAATACTTCCGAGAATCATTGGGAATATGCCATAGACATCATTACTCGGTCTCCACTCTACTCCCAAAAGGAAATCGGCAAAGCCGATTTCCTTCATCGCCGGGACACCATTCGCAAACAGGAAAAAGCAAATCAGCGCGACAGCAAGGATAGAGATACAGGCAGTAGCAAGAAATACATATTCCATTGCCTTTTCTTTATATTTTGCCATAATTCACATCTCCATATTCTTATCTAAGGGACTGTTAAGATTTAACAGTCCCTAAAGTCAAGTAACACATTTTACATTTTCATACCTGACCATATGTCATATCTCTGCACTTTCATAACATGTCATAATAATATATTTTCATATTCTTATGCCATGTTTCCCGTTTTTTTACTCTGTCACATCAGCCCAGTTTGTGATTTCTCCAGTAAAGATGCTCTTTACCTGTTCAGAAGTTAATCCCTCTACTGTGCTGTCATTGTTCACGATAACAGCGATACCATCCATAGCAATCGTGGTGCTGGAAACGCCCTGTGCAACTTCTTCATCTTTTAATTCTCTGGAAGCCATTCCGATGTCATAGCTTCCCTCTACCGTAGAGGATACACCAGTCGTGCTATCTGTTGTCTGTAACTCAACCTCTGCATTTGTGTTGATTTCCATGTATGCTTCCGCCAGTTTTTCCATTACAGGAGATACGGAAGAAGAACCACCGACAACAATCTTTCCTGAAGAATTATCAGAAGTAAAGGCTTCTTCGTCAGATACGGAAATATAACCATTCTCTGTAACAACTGCCTGTCCGTCCGCACTCATGATGTAATTGACGAAATCGGTCGCCACATCAGACATTTCACCGTCCTTGATCACGATATTAAACGGTCTCACGATAGTATAGGAGCCATTTTCTACGTTTTCTACAGAAGCTTCTGCTCCGTCAATCGTCACTGCCTTTACCGTGTCATTTAAAGAACCAAGAGAAATGTATCCGATGGCGTTTACGTCATTGGCAACCGAAGACATCATAACAGAAGTGCTGTTGGTGATGCTGGCATCTGTGGTCGTCATATCCACCTTCTCGCCATCCTCATTTTCTTCTTCAATGCCAAACAGTTCGATAAAAGCGCCTCTGGTACCGGAACCGTCTTCTCTGGATAAAACCGTGATTGTTGCGCCGCTGCTATCCGAAGAGCCTGTACTGTCAGAAGTTTCTGAGCTGCTGCTTCCGCCACAGCCTGCTAATGTCGTTGCTGCTAATGCTACTGCTAATGTAGTTGCTAATAATTTTTTCATAATAAAATTCCTTTCTTTTCTTTACATTGCTTTCTGCTCTGTATCTGACTTCGCCCATTAGATTATCTTTCCTGTGTAAAGTCCAAAATCCAGCTCATGTAAAATCGGAGAGAAGTTTCTGTATGATATGAGACGATAGAAAATCCAAAACATATCTCTTCTTTCCTCTTCCTACTGATTCAGGCGATTTTGAAATTTATAAAAACAGAGAATTAACCATTATAGATGTTTCATAATCAAAATAAATAATTCTGGATATCATATCCATCAAAAAAGAACCCTGCCACTGATGATCCGCTTACAACGGTCATCCAGGATTCTTTACAATTTCTCTATCTGTTTGCGGAGCTTCAGAAACCGCTTGTCAATTTCCGCTATGTCCACCGCGCAGGCTTTGAGTTCCTTCCTCAACTTATCCGCATCCTTATTTTCATTTTTATACCAGAGCTGATGATCTAAAATCGCCCAATAATTCATCGCCACGGACCGAACCTGAATCTCCACACGGTATTTCTTATCCTCGTGTGTCATCTCCGCGATCATATGAATACTCCGATAGCCGCTGGCTTTGGGATGAGCAATATAATTCTTCTCTTTGATGATTTTCAGACCAGAAAGCTTACGAATGGCTTTCGCTATCCGATACACATCATCCTGAAAAGGACAGACCACCCGTATGCCCGCCAGGTCATTTAATGTTTTCACCGCACTATCCAATGAAATCTCTTTTCCTTTCCGTTGCAATTTATTAGCAATGCTCTCCGGCGACTTCACTCTCCATATGATATGATCCATCACCTCACGGCCAGCCTGTTCTGATAACCGCTCATTTATGGCATGAATCATTGGAATAACATCCCATATCACCTCGGCATATTCTTCCCGCATTTTTCCTTCTCGAATCTCTTCCTTTAATCTCGCCATGTCTTCCTGAAACGAATCTTTCCCCACGAAATAATGCTCCTCTCCTTTACAAAACATTTCACTCCCTAATGATTCTTCCGTTATCTCGTTATTTTCATCCTCCTGTTGGCCTTAGCTCCCCATTCGCTTCCTTTTTTCCTGTACCTTTCCTTTTCACCACTTCTTTAAGTAATCAGGACACTTTTCTCCTATAAAACATACCTCCTGATACGATTTGTCGCCCATCTGCAATCATGCAAATGAGTGACATGGCACATCGTCTATATGGAAATAGGAATCAATGTACAAAAACAACCGGGGATAAAAAGCAGTATACACGACGAATGTAAAATGTATCCACCTCTCAGAAGAAAGTTCTGTAAAATATGAGTTATCCTACTTTCTTCCCATTTTTAAAAAGAATCAAAAACTCCGCTTTTTACAATTTTGCTCACCGAAGTTATTGCATCCTCATATTTAGTCTTTTCTTCCAGTAACTTCATCGTAAGAACATTGTAATCTTCTTTATATATATTTTCAGTAACAATATGGTTAAGCAAGTCTGTAACATTCACCCCAGGCATTGCGGAAGGACAAATATTAGTTTTTGCTCGAACTGTCCTAACTTCCTTGATTAATGATGAAAGCTCCTCATCCAACGGAACCATAGGCATTAATTTAAAATATCGTAAATATGACGAGAATGTCTCTTTACATTTCCCTTCATATAATAATCCTTTTCTATGACCTCCGGTTCCATTCCAGTCTTAAATACAGTCAAGTTGATTGCCTCTAAAAATTGATTCCTGTCTTCATGCAAGTACGCCATTCAACAATCCCACCTTATACATATTTTTATAAACTTTATCTGGATAATACGGCAGATATTCCTCAAGATTGCTAAAATGCATTCTATATGCATGCATATAGGCCATAATCCGTTTAAATTGTTCCTCTGTGTCTTTTTCAGAATAAAAATCTATATCTTTTAGTAAATCGAGCAACTGTAATTGTCGAAAATTCTCTTCTGTAACTTTCGTTTTGGGTTTTCTAAGGGTCACTGTCGAAGACGCAAGTTTCACTTCTCTGTAATCATTCGTCGCTTTATTTGTAACAATCTCACAAGTCATCGGCACCTGTGTTATATCCATTTGTTTCAGTCTTTACAACCATTTTTATAGAAAATTACCATAAAAAGTTAATATTCCAACAGGCAATCTAATATTTTCATCGGCTATTGTCTTTGAGTTCAGCTGATCTGCATAAGAATATTTTGTCAAAACATTTCTAATTACAAATGCGATAAACGGTCGACGCCACATACGCGGAGGATGGAAAGACCGCCAGAAAATGTTCCTCCTGCGCCGCTACGGAAATGAACAGCATCGTTCCTCAATTGACATATGCCGCTCACATTGACTATAAAAACCCCGACCATGCTGAACCGCACCCAGGAACGATAGTTATTTATCACAAAATCTTCCTCGCATCCTCTGCCCTCGCGAATGGTCCCGGAATCACAGCTTTACCGCGATGTTCTCCCAGATAGTCAGCATCAAACGGAATCGGCATCCCATCGTGTGATGCAAACCGCAGCTCCTGCTCAAAAGCCATGCCAAGCATCTCCGTACTAATCATATTTCCCGAAAATCCTTCCATCTTTTCATAGAGATTCGTATCCAGATAATAGCTTCCGTCTTTTTCCACAAGCTCTACTCGAATAGCATCATCGGTGCCAGTGTCAGCAGTATCATCCGCTGCCAGACCATTTTTCTCCTGTTTGCATGGTCTCGTGCCGCCAAGGTAAACATTTCCTTCCGACCATACCGGCAAATGTCCGAAATGTGCCGGCTCGCATCGCTTCATATCTGCTGGTTTTGTAAAATCAAACTGCGCTACCCACTCCTCATACGTCGGATAGGCATCAAACATCCACGTTCCCACAGCACGATTTTCCGTATCAAAGCCTTCATCGGAATCATGAGCGATAATGACATCCTCCGAGGGCCATTTCTGCACAAAGATATTATTATAAAAGCGATTGTCACCATGAAGAATCGTCATAAATCCCATCACTTCCGTGCGATGCGGTATATGATACGGTGTATAACGCCAGTCCGTACCGGCGCCGACACAGGTAAATGCGCCACAGATCAGATTATGTACCAGGGCAATCCCCTGAGTCGCAAACCGCAGCGATACATCAGAAAGCAGAATGTTATTGTCAATCAAGGTTGGGCCATGTCCCACCTCCACGAAAAGATCCTGAGACATCATGCTGCCTTTCAGATTTTTGGCAAAAGGCGGACGCTGATTATCATGTAACAGATTTTGTGTCAAACGGGTTCCCTGTGCTTCCCAGTCGCACCAGATTCCCATCGTACAGTGATGAATATGGTTCCGGCGCATAATGACATCAATCGCCGCATGCATTTTAATCCCGGCGATTTCTGCTCCGCCTAATTCCATCATGTTATTGATATGGTGAATATGGTTGTCCTCAATCACACTGAACATGCCGCCCATCCGACCGATAATCCCACCTTGCTGGCAGTGATGGATATTATTGCGGCGGATAATATGACTTCCGATATTTTCCTTCAGCCAGCCATGATACTGTCCCCGGCAAACCGCATCGCGCTCCATCTGCGTCGGGCTTTTTACCTGTTTATTCGTAAAATAATGTTCATTTTCGGGATCCAGATATTTCCCCAAAGAAATACCTGCACATTTACTGTTGGAAATCTCACAATCTTCTATAATCCAGCCTTTACTCCAATGGGGCCCAATCATCCCATCCTGAAAAGCCGCAGGCGGTGCCCAGGTCGTCGCTGCTTTATTGATCTGGAATCCGCTGACCGTGATATAGTTAACACCTGTCTTTGATGGCATAAAACATTCCCGGCGCACATTAATCTCTACATTTTCCGCATTCGGATCCTTCCCCTGAAAATTCCCATAGAGAATCGTCTCATCCTTCTCCTCATCCTGCTCCGTATACCATTTATAAACAGATTCTTCGGGCACCCAGCTGCATTCATAGACCTCTCCCCGGATACATTCCTCCAGAGATGTCGCCTCATACATAGCCTGATTGTTCAGATATACACATCCGGTATGTTTATCTGCTTTCGCAAAATACCAGTCGCCATAAACATACACTTTATAGGGGTTATACACACCAAAAATACTGTTTTTCACACGGGTCAGCCAGACATTTCCCTCATAAACTTCCCATCTCTTCACCTGTTCCGCCCCAGTGATCACCGCTCCCAGAGGCTTCTCACTACGATAGGTAATGCGCGCATCCTCTGTCCCCGCATAAACCGGATCAACATATTCGCGGTAAATTTCTGCCGCCACGACAACCTCATCGCCCGGCTGCGCAATTTTCGCCGCGTCATTAATATGCTTAAACGGCATTTCTTTTGTTCCATTTCCATCGCGGCCAGCATTCACATTCACGTAAATCAGCATTCTTCTTCTCCTTGTCTTCTGTTTAACTTTTAATTTGTCCTTCACAGCTTCGCACATCGAAATATTTATTCTTCCATCAAGTATTCTCTTGTAATCTTTCATGAATTCATTCCATGCTTCCATTATGTCTATTCACGGGGTGAGATGTCTGAATATTATAATCTTTTTGTATGGACTGATTTTATGATTTTGCAGTTTTCGTCTGTACGTTTACTTATCAGCTACGGACTGTTTTTGTGATTTTGCAGTTTTCGTCCGTATATTTTCTCATCAAGTACGGACTGTTTTCATGATTCTTCTGTTTTTGTCTGCTAATGGGTTTTCTCATCCCGTGAATAGTACCTCCATTATACGCATGAATTCCGCATCTTACAATTCTTTATTGTCAGTCCTAAAATTGTATGTTAAACTATTTCTGTAAACATTATTGTATATGAGGAGGTTTTCAAATGAGTACGATCGAAGCGACGGTATCTATGCTGGAGGTTATGCCAGAAGATGCCAGAATCAAAGTATTGGATTATACTCATCATCTTTTCACATCAGAAAAACAAGCGAATCCTTTTATACCGGTTACCACGAAACGGATTCTCGAAGATCTTGACAGAGCACATCAACAGATAAAAGACGGGAAGGGTATCCCCACACAAGAGGCAATGGAACTGCTTGGAAAAACCCATAGATTTATATAATATAATACTTGCACCATCTGCACTGACCTGAATACACTTTGATATTCAGGTCATATTTCAACAACCAGAATCTATGATGGAGGAAAAACAATGGATACAGAACGCCTGCAAAAACAATTTGATTTCTGTCTGGAAATTGATAAAGAAAAAATGATCGGCCGTCAGACCTATCTGTCGAACGGCGAGGAAAAAGAAAATGATGCGGAACATGCCTGGCATATGGCTATCATGACTTTGCTCTTGAGCGAATATTCTAATGAAGAGATTGATGTGTTAAAAACCATCGGCATGCTGCTCATCCACGATCTGGTGGAGATTGACGCCGGAGACACCTATGCCTATGACGAAGAAGGGAAAAAGACACAGCACGCCAGAGAAATGGCCGCCGCAGACCGGATCTTCGGCCTGCTCCCGGAGGACCAGGGGAACAAGCTCCGTTCCTGGTGGGAAGAGTTTGATTTTGGCGACACACCGGAAGCCCGCTTCGCCCGCGCCATGGACCATATCCAGCCCTTGATGCTCAACGCCTCCACGCATGGAAAGAGCTGGGAAGAACATGGTATTCATCTCCAGCAGATCCTCGGTCGTAACGCAGAAACCAGTAAAGGATCCACTCAGCTGTGGGACTATGCTTATGAAAACTTTATCCTGCCCAATCTCAAGGCTGGGAAAATTATAAATGATGATTGATGCTACTGAAGAATAAAACTCCAATCCATGGTTTTTAACATGCGATTGGAGTTTTATGTTTTAAATCAAGCCTAAATTTATTATAATTTTCCAAAAAATATTTATGCCTCATCCCGTATAGGCC
>JAJQDO010000177.1 GCA_021202175.1 Clostridiales bacterium
AATCTCCTTTCCTGTGTCCTATCTTATGTGTCTTGTATTATATTATACATACTAACACTTAAAATGCAATAGAAATCTCAAATAATAAGATTTCTATATTTTAAATCTATTATTATTTCTTTTCAATCAATAATTATATTTATTATTTCTCAATGAATAAGTTCTATAGAAAAATATGTCTTGGCGCATTCTTGCGCCAGGTGCGGTCGCATAAGCGACATAATTCCTATCGCGCGAGTGTGCACCCATAGTGGAGTGTTTTTATTTTATAGGAACAGAGGTTTCCATAGTAATAAAAAGAGCCCTTAAGGCTCTTTTCTTTTGCATATAACACATTTTTTGAATATATCTACCCTATGGATTCAACACATTCTCAAAATAATATTATCATCAATTCATTTTCACACATTTCTTAAAAAAACAGTTCATCTTCTGCCAAACAATGCATAAAATACTATCACATCATCCTGTATTCAAGAGGTTTCTTTTATGTCCAGGCAAAAAATCTCGGTTCTTCCCTCCAAAATACTTCTTATGAACTCTGCATCCGATTCTTATGACGAATTTCTGCTCGACGCGCTCTCCGAAGACAAAAAAGCCGATATTCAAAGAACCATGTCCATAAATATCGGCCAAAATATTAATCTGTATTATACACAACACCATGAGGAATGGTGTGCATTGCTAAAGAATCTATCCTAAAAATCAATCTGACAATCAGTGCTATTACATAACAATTCTGTTAATAAAATAAAAGAAATCCTACAACATGACCGGCACAACGTTTTCGAAATTAATTCGATTATTTGTAAAATGTTATGCCAGTTCCAGTACTGCAACCTGATATCCTTTCATAAGGATCATCCGAGAAGAATTCTTTCTCTCCGATTCACCGACCTTCATAGCCTCCATTACCGCATTTTCCACAAAACCGGTTTCCAAATCCATGATATCATGTTTCGCTGAACACAACCACTTAGGCACATCTTTTTCGATATCATAATTATCCAGAAGTGCCCTGCCGACCTCCATATCTTCACCCAATACGACTTCCTGCGGTTCTCTCTGATAATTCGCAATGACGAGAATCCTCTGGTCGGCATTACTCCGCTCGAAGGCAAGAAGGTTCTTCTGTTCTCTCCAGCGAGGAACAAAGTCACCATACACAAAAACTTCTTTGTATTCTGGATGTTTTCGCAATGCCAACAGTTTTTTGTAAAAATGTAAAACAGAATCCGAATCCTGTTCCTGCGCTGCCTCATTAATCTCCCTGTAATTATCATTCACGCGAAGCCATGGGGTTCCGGTGGTAAATCCTGCCTGGGGCGCATCGCTCCACTGGAAAGGTGTGCGACCATTATCGCGACTCATGGGGTTAACCACACGAAGAGCCTCCTCTTCGGTAAGTCCGTCGTGAAGAGCCATCTGATATTCAGCCAAAGTACCGACATCGTCTACCTCGTCGATGGAGGAAAACACTATATTTTCCATGCCAATCTCCTGTCCCTGATAAAGGAAAGGCATTCCCCTTTGTAAAATCTGGATAGCTGCCAGCATCTTTTTGCTGGTGTCATTGCAATCTTCTGCCGGAATATAGTGGCTGGCTCCTCTCGGTTCATCGTGGTTTTCTATGATATTACAGTAGAATCCGATGTCGCGAACCTTTTCCTGACTGTCAAAACAACATGCTTTGTATTGTTCCGGGGTCAGCGGTTGTCTGTCAAGCCAGACCTTCGCCCTTCTCGCATCCGTCGCGCATTGAGCGTCAAATTCTTCCCCATCCATCACACGTTCCAAGTTGTATTTCTGCTCAGCGATCAAATAATTAAAGTTAAACATCGTAGAAAAACAGCCATGCTCTCCGATAAAATCTTTCAGCTCATTTTCTTTCTCGTTGAAGACCTCACCCACGGGAAACGCCCCGTATTTGCGGTAAGTCTGGTCGGCCATCTACGGTAGAAAATTCTGGATTCCCTCAGCATCTGCCAACATGCAGGTGATGTCGCAAAATCCGTCATCCCGATTAGCAGGATAATCCCGCAAAGGAAAGGTCTTCTTAATGTTGATAATCGCGTCGGCGCGGAAGCCGGCGACCCCCTTATCCAGCCACCAGCACATCATCTTATAAATCTCCTGGCGGACTTTGGGGTTCTCCCAGTTTAAATCCGGTTGCTTTTTGTGGAAAGAATGGAGATAATATTTATCCGTTCCCGGGATAGGTTCCCAGACTGGGCCGCCGAAGTAAGAACGCCAGTTGGTGGGAAGTCTGCCGTCCCTGCCTTCCCGAATATAAAAATAATCACCGTATTCTCCCTCCGGGTCTTTCAACATATTTTGAAACCAGATATGTTCGTCAGAACAGTGACTTACCACCAAGTCCATGACGATATACATGTCTCGTTTTTTCGCCTCTGCCAGAAGTTCCTCCATATCCTCCATGGTTCCGAACCGTGGATCAATCTTGTAGTAATCCGAGATATCATATCCTTCGTCAGCCAATGGAGACTGGTAGCAAGGAGACAGCCAAAGGATGTCTGCCCCCAAATCTTTTAGATAATCCAGTTTTTCTATAATCCCGCACAAATCTCCGATACCATCTCCATTGGTATCGTAAAAGCTTTTCGGATAAATCTGATATCCAATCTTATCATGCCACCATTTTCTCTCCATAGGCCACCTCATATAATATTATAATATCACAGATGCCAGATATCCCGGTTATATTCCTCGATGGTCCGGTCAGAGGAGAAATATCCGGCCTTGCTGATGTTAATCAGTGCTTTTTTCGCCCAAGCCGTCTTATCTTCATAGGCTTCTTTATATGCATTCTCCCGCTGCGCTGCATACTCTTCCAGATCGATAAGAGTCATAAACCAGTCCTTATTGCGCAGTTCCCAATACAGGCGTTCCAGATGTTGCCTGCTGCCGATTTCCATCATTTTGTCACTGACGATAAAATCAAGTGCTTCTTTGATGGCAGGATTATCCTGGTAATACTGTTCGGCAACATAATCGCCCTTTGCATAATGGCCGATAATCTCATCACTGGACTTTCCGAAAAGGAAAATATTATCTCTTCCGACGAGCTGCGTGATCTCCACATTGGCTCCGTCAAGGGTACCGAGGGTCACGGCACCATTAAGCATAAACTTCATATTACCTGTCCCGCTGGCTTCCTTCGATGCCAGGGAAATCTGCTCAGAGATATCACAGGCAGGAATCAGCTTTTCTGCCTGTGTCACGTTATAATTTTCAATCATAACGACACGTAAGTACGGGCTGACTTCCGGATCCTGATTAATCAGTTCCTGCAGACATAATATCATATGAATGATGTCTTTGGCAATGGTGTATGCAGGAGCTGCTTTCGCGCCAAAGATTACGGTAATCGGCGTAGATGGCAGCGTTCCGCTCTTGATTTCCAGATATTTGTGAATCACATACAGCGCGTTCATCTGCTGACGTTTGTACTCGTGCAAACGCTTTACCTGGATATCGAAAATCGCATTCTCATTTAAGATAACACCCTGCGTTTTTCCCAGATAGTGACAAAAATCCCGAAAACCTCGACATCCGGTCAGAACAAATCCTATGATATGCTGAAAAAGGTTTTGAAATATGTAGAGCAAAACTATTCCTCACCCATCTCTATCGAGACCGCAGCGGAAGTGACAAATTACAGTCCATCGTATTTTATGCGATTTTTTAAAAGTAACATGGGAATATCATTTACCTCATACCTGATAGATTACCGTCTCTCTATGGCTTCGCGATATCTGACGACCTCCAATGACAGTATCCTGGAAATCGCTGCAAAATGTGGCTTTGATAACATTTCCTATTTTAATCGGCAATTTCGGACAAAATATGGGATGACTCCGACGGAATACAGGAAAAAACATGCCATGTTAGCTTACCAGATATATTATAAAAGGTATTGCGGCTGGAGCAGTTAAGGGGTAAAATATATAAATCAGACTTAATCGAAATGAAAAACAACGAAGATGTCGTTGTCAATTACCGGAACAGGAAAGTGTGCAGAATCTGCTATAGATTTTAGTCAATAGAAAGGAGACCCTTCATTATGAGAAATGCCGGAATTTTAATGCCGATTTTCTCTCTTCCTTCCCCGTACGGAATCGGAACCCTCGGGCAAAGTGCAAGAGATTTCATCGACTTTTTAAAGGAGGCCGGCCAGACCTACTGGCAGATTCTCCCCATTTGCCCGACAGGATACGGGGATTCTCCTTATCAGTCATTTTCTGCTTACGCGGGGAATCCATATCTGATCGATCTGGACGACTTGGCAGAAGAGGGGCTTTTATCCCTCTCTTCTTACCAGAATATAAATTGGGGAGACGACCCCATCTGTATTAATTACGAACGATTATACCAGCAACGCTTCTTCGTGTTAAAAGAAGCATGTAAGATGGCAAAACAACGTTTCCCGGACGCGCTTTCCACCTTCTTCCAGGAGGAAAGCGCATGGTTGGAAGATTATGCTTTATTTATGACCCTCAAATCACATTTTGACGGAAAAGCGTGGTTAGAATGGCCGGAGACCTTCCGCAAAAGGGAAAATGAAGCTCTTTCTTCTATTATATTAGAGCCCAATGAAGAGATTCAGTTCTGGAAAACGGTGCAGTTCCTGTTCTTCCATCAACGGAAACAGTTGAAAGCCTATGCCAATGAACAGGGCATCTCCATCATCGGAGACCTCCCATTCTATGTTTCCGGAGACAGTGCTGATGTCTGGTCCCATCCAGAACAATTCCAACTGGATGAACATTTAAATCCTACAGAAATCGCCGGCTGTCCACCCGATGGATTTTCCGCGGACGGTCAGCTCTGGGGGAATCCTCTATATAACTGGGACGCTATGCGAGAAGACGGTTATCGCTGGTGGATACGACGTATTTCCTACCAGAAAAAGATATACGATATCATCCGCATCGATCATTTCCGCGGATTTGAATCTTACTATGCCATCCCTTACGGTGACACTACTGCTGCGAGAGGACGTTGGAGACCCGGTCCGGGCATCGACTTTTTCCGTAAAACGGAACAAAGCCTTGGCAAACTGGACATCATCGCCGAAGATCTCGGTTTTCTGACCAAGGCAGTGAAACAGCTCCTGACAGATAGCGGATTTCCAGGCATGAAGGTGCTGGAATTCGCCTTCGACAGCCGGGATACCGGTTCCGGTTATCTTCCGCATTGCTATACACACAACTGCATCGCATACACCGGAACCCACGATAACGAGACGATCCTCGGCTGGATGGAAACCGCTCCCAGAGAAGATGTCGAAAAAGCGATTCGCTATCTTCGTTTGACCAAAGAAGAAGGCTACCATTGGGGCATGATGCGCAGCATCTGGGGCAGCGTGGCTAAAACGGCCATCGTACAGATGCCCGATCTTTTGGGGCTCGGTCACGAAGGCCGGATCAACACCCCGTCCACCCTCGGCAACTGGACCTGGCGCTGTCAACCCGATGATTTCAACCAGGAACTGGCTCAGCAGCTGTATGAGGAAATGCGGCTCTATGAGCGATTACCGGAATGAATCCGAAAAAAGAATCGAATCCGTCACCATTGATATCCTCAACGTGCAATAATCTTTTGACTTCATTATAAAGATCAATATTTATAATGACCTTTTCATTTCAGAGATTTACGAACTGCTTGACATTTAAAATAAAAGGTGGCAATCGTCATTTGATGGTTGCCACCTCTCGGTTCAGTTTATCATCTTTAAAAAATATTATACCCACTTTCTTATACTTTCAATATAATCTGTTTTCTTTTTCTCTCCCACCAGTCGCTCTTTTATCTGGCCTTCATTAAAAATCAGCACTTGTGGAACACCAAGTAAACCCAGCCTGGAAAATACAGGGTTTTTCTCTGCATCGATGCTCAGAAATTCGACATCTGAATTCAGACACGTATTTTCCGCAGCTATAAGAAGGGGTTCTATCTTTCGGCATACATGACACCCATTTCTGTGAAAGTATACCACAGCCGTTGCTTCCTCGTCATATATGATCTCATCAAATTTTTCTTCAGTAACCTCAAACATATTTTCCTCCTCCTTTACGTCAGCCCTTATTCCAGAATCTGATAAATTGGGCCTCCTTCACATTGTTCGGGAACACGTACACCCAGAAGCATTGCCGCCGTCGGTGCAACATCGACCTGTCGGATAACTCTTTCAGTCTGAAAATGTGTTTTTATTCCTGGCCCCGCTGCAATGAATACCGGTGTAACAGAAGTATGGAAATATCCTTCTGCTGTCGAAAGTCCATCGCCATGAAGCCTGTTAAATCCTTCATTTACTGTAAATATAATATCGCCGCATTCTTTTCCTCCAAGTCCAAGCACGACAGCGTCCCTGTTACGAAGTGCTATCCCAACTACTCGTTTTCCCGTGACTTTATCGCGATATTGGTACAGATCTGAGATAATCTGTTCTTCCAGTTCATATTTATCTTCCGGTTCAACAATCCCATGTTTGTCCCGACCTTTAAGATTAATATAAATATAATTACTCCGAATCTGCAGGGCTTTCGTTTTCTCCCAATCCACCTCGTCTATCTTGTTTCCATTTTCATCCTTTTTCAGAACAGTATACCCCAGTTCTTCCATGACAGCCGTATTCAGCCCACCATATTCGCCAAGAATCGGCGGGACATTTTCTCCGACTAAAAGTCCATGATCAGAAACGATAAATATTGTCCAGCCTTTATCTAAAAGTGAAATAAATTCTCCCAGATAATGGTCTGTCTGTTCATAAACAGTTTCTATGGTTTTCTGATAAAAATGCTCATCCGTATTTTTCCAGGGTTCCAGAGTTTTCGCAAGATGCCAGAACTGATGGCCTGCACAGTCCACATTGTGAAGATGAGAGAACACTACCTCGTAATCGTTCTGATTAATCAGAAACTTCAGGCTGTCCGCCTGCCATTGATTATATTGCTCCCACGAAGGAAGAAATACTTCTTTTGCCAGTTCTTCGTCTTCGCCGCCTATTAAACTTACCGGGGGAACATAACCTATATGTTCTGAAACCTGAGAGAGCAGTTCTCTGGGACTCCAGAGCGTATCATTTGATATATCCAATGCATTACTTATCCATAATTTCAGTTCTGATCCATCCCCAGACAGCTTCAGAAGTTTATATGATCTGCATGCTTTTTTTGTGACATCTTTTTTAGATGCATCATCCAGAATTTGCCCTTTCATTTCTCCTTCACGGAGAACTATTAAAGGTTCCAGTGCTTTTTTATTACGGTATATGGAAATTCTGTCATAAATTCCATTTTCATCAGGCAATATCAGTCCGACTCTTCTTACCGTTCCTCCAGAGAGCAGGATGGTAAACTGAAGTGCATTTTCGGGTGCATTTTTCCATCCTGAGGCAAGCGTGATCGGTGATGTCACAATATCATATGCTACTTTTGTGCCTATCATCATTTCCGTATCTTCAAGGTCATGAACATACGTCCTGATCTCCTGACCATTTCTTGCTTCATCTCCCCACCACAATTCCATCATTTCGTCATCCGCATCACCTGCTGTCAATGAATTTAAATCATTAATGATACATCCTGCCCCTTCCGGCCGTTCAGCTCTAGGCAGATATTTCAACTGGGTAATATCTTTTGAAGCATATATTACTTTTTCCCAGTCCATTTGTGCAATTCCCATATTTACAGATCCTGGCTGGGTTCCGTCAACAACATGGAGATTAATGTTTTCTGAGGATGGTGGCCAGGAAGAGCCGGGCCAATGCCAGACCAGGGTTTTAAGCCCAGCCTCCGCTGTCACATTCCATAGCTGCTCAGCTGTGCAATTCCGTGAATCCATATTATAGACAACGGCATCCAGACTGTCCGGGGATTGTTTCCAGTAGCATGTAATTCCATGCGTTCCCGGATATGCTCCTGTTGCTAACGTCGTCCAGCACGGAGGTGTAATTGTAGGTACTGCACCCAGCATCGAGACATCTTTTCCGGATGTCCCTCTGTCAAGAATGTTTTTTATGTTTGGAAGCCTTCCTTCATTTAACAATTTAGTTGTGATTCGCTGATCCATTCCATCTATTCCAAGAATTAGTAATTTTTTTCTGTCCATTTCATGAAACCTCTTTGCAAAACGTTCTGACATGTAACAAATTAATAAATATTATAGTATTACGCCGTTTTTTTCACATCTCCACTGATATAGCCTATAAGTTCATCCCTTGCCTTCCAATAATCATTTTGCTGGCGCAGATTCTTGTAGTTCAAAGATGGTTGTTCCCGGAATGCATTGTGATAATCTAACAGAATGCGACCCGGATCCGCCTGCATTACAACAATCCTGTTCCCCAGAAGTAATGCTTTATCCATATCATGTGTAATAAACAGGAAGCTACAGTCTGTCTGCTCCCAAATCTGACGGATATGTATCTGCATCATCTCTCTTGTCAGTGCATCCAATGCGCTGAATGGCTCATCCAGAAGAACAAATTTCGGCTGAGCCGCCAACGTCCTGGCTATGGCTGCCCTTTGACTCATACCACCAGAAAGCTGGTAAGGCAGTTTATCCTTCGCGTCGTATAAATTTACAATATTCAGATAGTGCTCTACGATATCTTTTCTTTCCCCTGCCGGAATCTTCTGCTGTTTCAATCCAAATTCGACATTTTTATATACTGAAAGCCACGGAAACAGATTTGCCTGCTGAAAGACTACTCCAACTTCGGCTGACGGATGATCAAAAGGTTTCCCCTCCAGCAAAACGCTTCCTGAGCTTGGTTTCGTATATCCTGCCATGATATTAAGCATAGTCGTTTTCCCGCATCCAGAGGGTCCTACCAGGCAAACAAAATCCTTTTCATAAATATCCAGGTTAATATTATCCAGAGCATGGAAAACACCTTTACCCTGCTTAAAATCTACACTCACATTTTTTAAAGACATTTTTATATTTTTCAGGTCTGTATCATTTATAATATTTCCTATTGATTTACTCATTGATAATATTCTCCTCTACTCATAAAGCTCCGTCAAAATAGCATCCTGATATACACTGATATCTATAATTTCACTTAATTCGTTCTGATCATACAGGAAATCCGCTGTATCCTTCAGAACCTGTGCGAGCACACCATCCTGTCCCAAGTATTCTAATTGTTCCGACTGATCTTTCACAATGATTTCATTCATGGAAACAAGAGTTTCTTCCTCTGTAAGATTCAGCCCATATGCCATCAACTCAGCAGACTCATCCGGTTCATCGCGGTATAACTGCACCGATTCGTCTAATATTTCAATATATTTTTCAACAATTTCCGGATACTTTTCGTAAAAATCGTTACTAACAATTCCGGCCTCTGCAGTAATGCTTCCCTGTTCAGCAAGTTGTTCTGAAGATATAATCTCTGTTCCTCCATTATTTATGAGCTGAGATTTTACGGATTCCCAGATATACGCCCCATCCAGATCTCCTCGCTGCCATGCGGCAAATATGTCCTGTGCTGTCATATCATACAATGTCAGATCGCTCTCTTCAATACCAGCACTTTCCAAGGCATTCAATAAAGAATAATGCGACGTACTTCCGAAAAGTGTGGCAATGCTCTTGCCTTTTAAATCTTCCAGAGACTCAATTCCTGAATCTTCTGTCACAATCAGGCCTTCACTCTCACCAATGATGTCATGCAGGTAAAATATTTTAAAATGATAACCATTAGCCAGTCCTAAAGCGGTCGGAGGCGTACCAATCGTCGCAAAATCAATGGATCCCGATTCCATAGCAGTCAGAATATCCGGCCCGGAATCGAATTCCAGCCATTGAATCTCTATTTCCGGAAACGCTTCTTCCAATGCTCCTCTTTCTTTGGTATGGAGCTCTCCATTTGGTGAGTCCCAATACCCCAAGCCAATCTTCTCCGGAAGGTCGTCAGAGTTTTCGCTTTGGCCCTGTGTTGATTCTTCAACATCTGATGTTTCTTCAGTACCTGATGTATCCCCGCTGTTCGCTGACCCGCAGGCTGTAAATCCCAGTGCCAGTACCATCACCAGAAATAATGCCCATACTTTTTTGATTTTCCTATCTATTTTCATCATTTTTTCTTCCTCCCTGCTGATTTGATTATTTTTCTTTTCTCTTAATCATCTATACTTATATATCCAGTACACGGATTGTTGACTTCTTTATCATTATGGTTATGTCCTTACTATTTACCAGTTCCGTAACTAAGTCGTTTTTTCCTGCCATGGCGTTAATTTTTTTATCAGTAAGCAAATAAACCCATCGATTATCAACGCGATCGGTCCGCTGCTTATGCGTCGAGCATACGAATTGGGATTTTTAATCTCTTGACTTGCGGCGAGTGCCTTCCATGCTATCCCTGAAGCAGATGCCACCATCTCGGCCGCAACAAGCGTCGCATAAGAGACTCCTACTGCCGTTCTCAATCCTGTGAGAATGTCCGGCAATGCAGAAGGAAGAATAATCTGGAAAAATACCGCTGTTCTACTGGCACCCAAAGATCTGGCACCGTTAATTCTGCTTATCGGAACCCTTTGTACTCCGAATACCGTCTGAATAAACAACGGCGCAAATCCGCTTAAAAACAACAATGTGATTTTTGACTCATCTTCAATTCCAAGTCATAAAACAATAAGAGTATTATACGCAAGCGGTGGAAGAGCCCGGTAAAATTGTATAAAAGGATTTACTATTGCAAGTATAACCTTACTCTGTCCACAGATCATCCCCAGGACTACCGCCCCAACAAAAGCCATCAAAATGGCTATGAAAAGCCTCTTCATGCTACATCCGATATGATACCATAACGAATATCCTTTATATCCGTTTTTCAAGATATCCAGAAAAGCATCTATGACATCCTTTACAGTGGGAATAAACGTTGGATTAAACCATGACAATTCGCTCCCGATAATCCACAAAAACAACACAGTCACAAGCGCTGCCGCTGATATCAGTGTATACTTTCTGTTTTCCATTTTTACTCCATCTCCTTTAATAGAATTACAGGGATTTGCCTGATTCAGCTTTCCCGTATTTCAAACTACCGGTTGTTTCCTGTAATCAGATAAAACAAAAAGACAACCAGCAATTTCTTTATCGAAACCTCTGGTTGTCCAGTCAGTCCAAAATTTATCACATATTTATCTAATAGGTTTAATATGTTAATATTATATTTCTGGAATTTTAC
>JAJQDO010000283.1 GCA_021202175.1 Clostridiales bacterium
ATCATCACTGTCAAGAAATGTAATATATTTCCCATGTGTATTTTCAATACCAACATTTCGCGCTCTGGATACCCCTGCGTTTTTCTGACTTATATACACAATGTTGCTGTTTTTTTCTATATATTCAGAAATAATTTTTTCACTTTCGTCTGTGGAACCATCATTCACAATAACTAGTTCTACATCACTTCTTTTCTGAGAAAGAACACTTTCAACACATCTTACCAATGTTTTTTTCGCATTATACACAGGAATGATAACACTGTATTTTATCTCGTCAGTCATTGCTCCAGTTCCCCAAAAACTTTTTTTACTTCTTCTTTTACATTTTCCAGGCAGTACGGTTTCACCACAATTTTATTATGTGCCCCACATTTCAGCTTCAGTATAGAATTCTCTTTCAACCGCTGGATTGCATCAGCAAACGCTGCAGAATCGTCAGGCGCACACATAAAGCCGGTTACACCATTTTTCATATAATCTTTAGGGCCCCGCATATTTGAAGTTATCAATGGAATGCCATTATACATTGCTTCCAAAGACGCCAGACCCAGGCCTTCGCGATAGGATGGGAAGGCAAATACATCAACCTGATGATAAATATCAACAACATCTTTTCGATAACCCATGAAATGAATATTTTTATTTATGCCCTCACTCTCTGCCAAACGTTCTAATGCTTCTCGCTGGTCTCCCTTGCCACAAATAATGTAATGTATTTTTTTATCTTCCAACAATCCGAGAGCTTTGATTATTACCTTGTGATTTTTATTTTTATTTAATTCTCCGACAGAAAGAACAAGAAAATCATCTTCCCCTACACCGATTTCCTGTCTGATGTTGCAGCGCGTCTCGCTTCTATGCAGTCGGCTCGTATCCACGCCAATTCCATGAATATACTTCACATTTCTGGCATGCATCCTGCTTGCCCGCTTATAATCCTCGTGGTTGATGGTAACAATCGTATCGGTGAATCGGGACATTACCCGCTCAATCGGATAATAGAGCATCCAGTTCAGCTTCGGTGCGCCCTTGTAGAAATGGAAACCATGCACCATATAGACGATTCTGGTTCCTGCTCGCCGAGCAGTCCTTGCTGCCAGCCGGGTCATAACACCCATGACCGGTTCATTTGTCCAGATTACATCCCAACTTCCCTTCTGTATCAGATGTCTCAGTTCCCGATAGCCATGTAAATTGCCCGGTTTTGCCGGGTTGCGATACAAATGCACAACATGAACCGGCGATATGCCTTTCAGTACCTGTCTTACCTCTTGGAGTCTGTTTCCTACCGGAGAGCAGGCCACCTCGATTTTCCATCCTTGCTCTGTCAGGTATTTTACATGGGGAATGAGAAATTGTATCATCATCAGATCGGTCGATGTGACCAGCATCTTCTTACCCATTAATCTTCCTCGCAATCTGCTCTGCAATCTGCTCCGCTGACATTCCGTATTGTTCCCTCAGATATTTTTGATTACCTACAATAGTACCGTATTGGTCATTCATTCCGATTCGAAGCAGGAAGGCCCGTTTTGATTGCATTTCCGCCATCACTTCAGCCACCGCACTGCCAAAACCGCCAACGATATTGTGTTCCTCACAGGTGGCAATCAGGTTGAATTCTTTCGCGCAGTGCCGAATGGTATCTGCATCGATGGGCTTCACTGTGGGAAAGGTATAGACGGCGGGATGATGGCCTTGTTCTGTCAGGATGTTATATGCGGATTCGACTTCTTCAAAAATTGCTCCTGTGGAGAAAATAGCGATTCTTTCACCACCTTTCACAGGAATGGCCTTGCCAATCCGGAAATTCTCCAGATGATCATGAATGCGTTTTTCTCCGCCGCGGCCCAACCGCAGATAACAGGTGCCGGGATACGCTGCGATAGCTTTCGTCGCCGCTTCCGCTTCCACCAGATCACCGGGTGCCATGACGACTACATTGGGAAGTGCCCGCATAATGGCAAGGTCCTCTGTTGCCTGATGACTCATGCCCAGAGAACCGTAGACGAATCCCCCGCCTACGCATACGATTTTGACATTTGCCTCATGATAGGCACAGTCGTTTCGTATCTGCTCCAGGCAGCGAAGGGTTGGGAAGTTGCCGATAGAATATGTAAATACCACTTTTCCTTCCAGTGCCATTCCTGCCGCAACCGTAGTCATATTTTGCTCTGCGATGCCAGCATTTGTGAACTGATCCGGGCAGGATTCCCAATATGGTTTTAAAACGCCAAAACCCAGGTCACCGGTCACCAGTTCAATGTTTCTATTTTCTTTTGCCAGTTCAATTAATGTTTTTACAAAGGTATCTCTCACTTTGTCCACCTCATGTATGATTGACCGGTTTGATTTTCTCTGATGTCCCCGGTCCGGCAGTGACTCTTCTCATTTGCTCGGGATACGTCGTATCCCAGGTATAACTGTAGGTATGATCATTTCCGATGTCATCCGTCTCTGCTGGCAGAGTCGGGCACGGAATTCCGTTCGGCGTATAGGGATCTTCTACGCCATCCGGTTTCACCTTATGCAGCTCATTGACTGCACAATCGTATTCCCAGCCATCATGGGGGAAACGATAATGCCACAGGATATCGTTCTGCATGAAGCGGATTCCGCAGCCCTTGACTGTATCGGCTACAATGACACTCGGCTTATGATTGTCATAACTCTCTATCCGCCCGAATGCTGTTTTTAAAGCCGCATGATCATTCCCGTTCACTTCTTCGACATTCCATCCAAAGGCCTTCCACCGGGAAGCGAAGTCCTCCAGTTCCAATGTATTTTCACAAAAATCCAGCGACTGCATATAATTGTGGTCTACAATGGCCACCAGATTATCCAGTCGAAAATGGTTTGCAAACATGGCTGCTTCCCACACAGATCCTTCATCACACTCGCCATCTCCCAAGACGGCGAATGCCCGGAATTTTTTTCCATCTTTTTTTGCCGCATATGCCATTCCGACCGCTGCAGATATACCATGTCCCAGCGCGCCGGTGGAAAAATCTACCCCTGGTAAATGATGCGATACATGACCGGATAGCCTGCTGCCATTTGCATAATGCGTTTTCAGTTCCTCTACAGGGAAAAAACCCATCTCTGCCAGAGCCGCATACAGTGCTGTGCCTGCATGGCCTTTGCTCAAGACAAAGCGATCCCGTTCTTCTCAGTTCGGCTCATCTGCCCGATAATGCAGAATATCCGTATACAATACAGCAATGATATCTGCTACGGATAGGACCGCCCCGATATGGCTGCCACCGGATAAATGTGTCATCTCTACGGCATGTCTTCTTATTTTCCATGCCAGTTGCTCACTTGTCATTTCTATCATTCCCCTTACATTCTGATCTTGGCTGTCTCTCCTGTTGACAGGCAGTCTCCATCATCTATCTTCTCCCCATGTTCTGATTCAGGATACCGCTTCTAACAGGTCAATCTCCTCCTGCTCCAGATTCCATCCTACTGCCTGGATATTTCCTGATATCTGCTCCGGGTTCTTTGCTCCACAGAGAACCACGGATCCTCTGATATAATCCATGATAAACCGGATGGCAACCGCCGAGAGAGGCTTATCATGCCTCCGGGCAATTGGCTTCATTGCTTCTACAATCTGCAGATTATGCTCCAGTTTTTCCCCATGAAAGTTTACATAAACAGCACGGCTTCTGCGGTCATCTGTTCCAAACGTTGTGTTTTTGTCATATTTTCCAGTCAGGATGCCCTGCCCCAGGCTTCCCCAGGTAAAGGGAGTGATATCCAGCATTTCCCGGATGCGAAAAATATCCTGTTCATTTTTCCGGCAGGCGAGACTGTATTCATCCTGGAAGGAAACATATCCCCTGGCAGAATCGCCCAGCTCCTGCAGTTCTTTCAGATCTTCTTCATGAATATTGGAAAAGCCATAATAGCGTATATATCCCTTATCTCTCATTTTTTCCAGCTTACTGACCACTTCTGTCAATGGCGTTTTTCCATCTCTGTAATGGATCTGATACAAATCGATATAATCTGTATGCAGACGTCTCAGACTTCCTTCCAATGAATGCTCTATCCAATCCGGTGTATTGTCATAAAACGTATGTCCGTTTTCAACCCGGACGCCAAATTTATCGGCGATAATTACTTGATTACGTCTGTTTCCCAATGCCTTTGCCAATGTGCGTTCCGACGTTCCCAGTCCATAGGTATCCGCCGTATCGAAGAAATTAATTCCCTGATCCATGGCGGCCGCTACCGCATCCAGGAGCTTGCTTTCCTCCACTTTTCCCCAGCCATACTGTCCCATGGGGCATCCGCCCATACAAATCCGGGATACTTTTAATTCTGATTTCTTTATTGTTATGTATTCCACTGAAATCTCCCCTGTAATTTTGTAATTACTCTCACTTTTTCGCTTTCTGCTTCCCTTTTCCTTTCCCAACCTGTTTAACCTGTTTTGTCCGGAAAATCACATTCTCAGCCTTTCGCAGTACCGCAAAAACGGTTAGGAAGAATAGTTTAATATCGGTTGCGAAAGATACGGTTGCCGCATATTTTACACGTAATTTATTTTTCCGGGGCAGGACTAGTTTTTCGTATTGTTCATCGGCATTCTTTCCGCCAACCACTTCATCAAGGTTGATAAATTCCAGAGAACTGTAATCCGTAATTCCCGGTCGTACTTCATCGATCAGCCGTTCCGTTCCTTTATACTGGTTTACATACTCTTCTAGTTCCGGGCGGGGACCAATAAAGGACATGTTACCTCCCAGAATCGAAAATAAATTTGCAAACTCATCAAGCTTTACCTTCCGCAAAAAGCTTCCGACTCTTGTAATCCTCGGATCTCGAAGTGCGGTCGTACCGCCTCCAATCTGATCTGCATTTTTTACCATCGTCCGGAATTTAAAGATGCGGAAAGTATTCTGATGGTAACCTCCCCGTTTGGCTCTGTAAATTACAGGAAACCCGTCATCCATCACGATTGCCAGGGAAATAACCAGAAGCACCGGCCATAAAACAACCAGCAATATCAGCGCGAGGATAAAGTCCAGACATCTTTTTACAACCCTGTTATAAAATCCTCGATATCCCGTCACAAGCGCCGGGTCAATCTGAGATGCCGAGATCGTATCATCCGCAATCTGTTTTTCCAGTAATCTCCTGTCTGCCAAACGCATCCTCTACATTCCTTCCTTTGAAGTATTTCAAAATAGCCTGCAAATCTTCCAAACTTTCCAGATATATTCTCCCAATTTTTAACTGGAGACATGAAGTTTATTCTCAGATAACTATATTCTGCGAAATATTAGGACATACCTACACTCAATTATCCCTCTGCGATATGTATTCCGGTACCAGTTTCCGTACCCATTCACGGATATTGTCATTTTCTTCAAAGGCCTGGGAGACCATTTCATGAACAGACTGCTGGATACTGTCGGAATCTACCGGTTCCTGCTTTGCCACGAAAATTTTGTCTTTCACCGTCTTCTCCAGGCTGTCTTCGTTAATCAGGAGCTCTTCGTAAAGCTTTTCTCCCGGTCGAAGTCCCGTAAATATAATAGGGATATCTTTATCAGGCTCATGTCCGGAAAGACGAATCATATTTTTCGCCAGCTCCAGCATCTTCACAGGTTCCCCCATATCCAGTATGAATATCTCTCCGCCTTTAGCCAGTGCGCCGCACTGCAGGACCAGATTCACCGCCTCCGGTATCGTCATAAAAAAAGCGGGTAATCTCCGGATGGGTGACGGTAACGGGTCCTCCCTGGGCTATCTGTTTTTTAAAAAGGGGAATAACGCTTCCGTTACTGCCCAGCACATTTCCAAAACGGACAGCCGCATATTCCGTGGAAGATTTCTGGGAAAAACTCATGATGATCATCTCACAGATGCGCTTGGAAGCGCCCATAATATTGGTAGGTCTTACCGCTTTGTCTGTGGATATCAGCACCATTTTTTTGGCATGAAAGGTATCCGCTGCGCGGGCGACAACCCATGTACCGAGGACATTATTCTTTATGGCTTCATTGGGACTGTCTTCCATCAGCGGCACATGCTTGTGGGCCGCCGCGTGAAAGACGATCTCCGGATGGTATGTTTGGAAAACCGAGTCGATCCGCTTTTGTTCCCGGACGGAGCCGATGAGGACAACTAGATTCAGATCTGGATGCTCTCTTTTCAGCTCATTTTGGATATCATAGGCATTGTTTTCATAGATATCAAATATGATCAGCTGTCTGGGATGATGCAATGCCAGCTGGCGGCAGATCTCGCTTCCGATGGAGCCGCCGCCGCCCGTGACCAGAATCACCTTGTCGGCTACGTATTTCATAATCTCGTCCATCTGCAATTTTACGGAATCCCTTCCCAGAAGATCTTCGATCTCTATCTCCCGCAGCATGGAAACACTGACTTCTTCATTTACCAGCTGATAGATACCCGGAAGGATCAGTACCTTGCAGTTCGTTTTCTGACAGATCTCCAGCAGCTCTTTCTTCGCTGCAGACGGCATGGTGGGGATGGCGATCACAATATCTTCTATATTATATCTCTCAGCATAATACGGAATATCATCTTTCCCTCCCACGATCGGAATGCCTTGCAGAAAGGTTCCTTTTTTATCCGGGTCATCGTCGATAATGCAGGGGATTTTCCGGTTCAGATGTTTGCTGTTTTTCATCTCACGGACAATCATATATCCCGCCGCGCCGGCTCCGACGATCATGGTCCGTACCGGCTCGACACCCCGAAAATTCTCGCGGTTATGCACTGCGATCCGGACAAACCGATAGCAGAATCTGCTGCAGATCATCAGGATAGCCAGTAGAATCATGTAAATGAGCGGATAACTTCTTGGCGTGGGCAATTGCAGAATCCTCATACCAATAAACTGTACTACCGTGGACGCGATGACCGCACCCACAACATTCTTCAACTCTTCCATACTGGCAAAACGCCAAAGGATGCTATACAGCTTAAACAGGTAATTAATCAGGACTGTACATATAATATTGATAAGCAAATAGTGATAAATGGACTCCAGGAAATACGAATCAATATTCAAAAACTGAAAGTCATAACGAAGCCACAGAGCTCCCACCATGCTGACCATGACGATCAGGGCGTCAAGAAGCGCGAAGAGAACATTTGTCGTTTGTGTTTTTTTACTTTTTCTTTTCATTTTTACCACCATACCCATAGCCGCTATAACCATAGCGGCCATAGCCGTATCCGTAGCCATATCCATAGCCGTATCCGTAGCCATACCCATAGCCGGTCAGACCTGCTTCGGTTCCGTTCAGCACATAACCGAGCATTCGGATTCCAGTCTCTGATATATTTTCAATGCTGGACATCACGCGGTCGATCCGGGTATAGTCCTGGCGCACAACCATAATGGCCCCATCCGCATTTCGTGCCAGAAGGGAAGCGTCAGAAAGCATCCCGCAGGGTGGAGTATCTATGATGATATAATCAAAAATGTCCGACAATTCGCTCCATAACTTTTTTATCCTGTCACTTCCCAGATAAGCCGCCGGGTTTGCTATGGCACGGGAACCCGGCAGTACCCTTAATTCGGTCTTGCCATAGGTTGTCCATACCTCTTCCAGTTTCTTATCTCCCGTCAGAATATCGAGAAGGCCAGCCTCACCTCGCTCTATCCCCAGAGTATCCATCACCGACGGATTCCTCAGATCCCCGTCCACGAGGATTACCTATTATCCCTGCCTCCTTAAAGACAGGGCCAGGTTCGCCGCCACAGTAGACTTGCCTTCTCCGGCTGCGGCACTGGTAACGAGAACTGTTTTCAGCTTCTGTTCTTCCATGCCCTTGATTACACGGGTTCTTATCGTGCGGAAGCTTTCGCCAAGGCTGTGTCCACAGTTCCTTTTATCCAAAAGAACCAGGGGACTCTGCTGTTTCCCTCTTTTTTTAAACTTTATCATGGGGACAGTTCCAAGGTGCACAATACTGGTCCTCGCACTCATGTCCTCTTTTCTTCGCACAGTATTCCGAGTAAAAGAGTAGAGAAGCAGCAACACGATGGCGAAAAACAGACCGATGACAGCCCCATTCCGCGCTCCCCGCAGATAGTTCGGCGGATTCACGGGTTCTTCCGGGACGCCGCTTTCATCAAGCAGGGTCAGCTCGGTACTGCCTATGATATAATCCGCGACTTCCGGATAATTCTCGATCACGGACTGGAGGACGTCATACGTCAGCTGCGCGTCTGTGCCAGTCACTTTTATCGTAAATAACGCCGAATCCGATACGGACTCCGCACTGATTGTGACCGGGAGCTCGCTGAGACCCAGATCATTGGCCACAACCTGACTGAGTGCTCCACTGGTCAGAATATAGGGAAATGTCTTACTGAGCTGGGTGGCCGTCGTGGAATTATAATAGGAAGAGCTGTAAGGGGAGCTCGTACTGACCACGAAGGAAGAATATGCCTCATAGGATGGCGTGTAGCTGAACCTTGTCCTGGCATAAAATATTCCGGTACAAAGACATACCAGCAGAATCAGCAGCCAGAAAAACTTCTTCAGTCCTCTCCACATATCATCTATGATCGTCGTCAGGTGCAGAATACCTATCAGATTTAATTTGTTACTCTGCTCGTTTTCCATAATGACCTCCATATCCATAGTGACCGCCGTATCCATAATGACCGCCGTATCCGTAATTACCGGCCAGCCCGGAAAATCCGCTGGAAACATCGTTAAAAATACATCCTATAACCTTTCCGTTCGTCTCATTCAGCACATCAATACTGTCATTGATGTCTCTGGCCAGCACCGTATCCTGCCTCACGATCAGCACGGTGGCATCCGCCATCTGCGCGATCTCCTCCGTATCGGCTGTGAGAGCCAACGGAGAGGTATCGATGATGATGTAGTCCATCTTACTTCTGGCGAATTCCAGGATCTTATCCAGTATTTTGTTTTCCAGAAGATTTTCCGTAGACAGGATGGCTGTGCCATTGAGAATCAGATAGAGGCTGGTATCCTTCCACTGCCGGATCAGGTTATCTTCCATCTTCCTCATGTCCATGACACGTGGCAGGTCAATCGTCTCCTCTTTGGGAACATCAAATATTTTATACTGCGCCGGTTTGCGCAAATCACAGTCCAACAGAAGAACCCGTTTATTCTCCTGTGCCAGCGACAGCGCCAGATTAGACGCCACCGTAGACTTTCCTTCATTTTCGATCACACTGGTCACAGCCAGTGTCTGCACTCCTTTTTTCTCCATCTGGCTTCTAAGACTCGCCGCCGTCATCTTGCAGGACTCCGCGAACCGGAAGCTCAGCATCGGATTCTCGATCAGTATGGAAAATGAACCGGCTTTCCTCACATCTCTCAGGGACTTCACCTTTCTTTCGTGATAAATCGTTCCCAGGAATCTGGTATCCACCTTTTCCGAAACCTCACGTTCATTTTTAACAGTATCCCTCGCATCAGATAATAAAGCGATCAGCGCTATGACAATGACTGCGGTCCATAAAAACGCATTTCTCATGGTTCTTCTCACATCGGAGGAATTCGATGGCCCCGTCGGGATGGACGGCGCGTCAATCACTTCGAGAATGACATCTTCAATGATATAATCAGAGACCGTGTCATAGTTATCCAGGATAGAATTCATCACATGAAATGCTTCCATGGCGTTGCCTGCTTTCACCTCAAGCACGATCATGTTCGTCTCTTCGATGATAGTCGCCGATGTTTCAGCCGTAAAGCTGTCCATATCCAGGTCTTCTTTTACCTTGTTCTGCAGGATACTGCTCTCAAGGATCTGTGAAAAACGCTCCGCTGTCTGCTGTGCCGAAGATAAATCCTGATAGACACTGCCGTTCGTCTTCCTGGCTGTCACGGTAAATGTAGTTGTCACCGTATATTCCGGCTCATAATGCAGGTTCACCCATACATTGGCAAATAAAGCGGCCGATATGGACAAAAGCAAAATAACCCACCACTGTCTGAGGATATCTTTTATAATACTGGCGATATCCACCTGCATGGCGGATGTCGATTCTATGTTATTTTCCATCGTATGTCCTCCTGTGTACTGCACAGTCTCCTTCACTTCACAAAGACTGTTCTTCCGTTCTCCCTGACAATCCCCCGGACTGTCTTACTTCTCCACAACAATCAGCCGGATGCTGCCCTTACTTCTCCATGACTTTCCTTTCGGTCCGCCTTATTTCACCACGACGATCAGCCGGATGCTGCCCTTCTCGTCGTCTTCATCTTTTATCTCATAGGTCACTTCATAGGTTCCAGATGTCGTATAATCGATATTCTCTTCTATGGTAACTTCACTTTCATAGATGGATGTGTCGGTATCCTCCGATACATAGGTATCTTCCGACACCCGCAGCACACCCTCATCGTCCCGGACAAATTCCAGATTATTCATCGTGATCGACTCAACATAGTCCCAGAGATCCAGTTCCTCTTTCTTTTTCGTATAGACGAGATATTTGGAAAGCTCGATCTGCGGCTTATTCGCCTCCTCCTTCGTGTCATAGATCTCGATCGTCGCAGGAAGGGTCGCCGTATCTCCTGCGCTATTCGTCACGGAAAACTCCATAGCATATTCCCCGACTTCATCCACATCTATCGTATAATCCGTCGATGTCTTAATCTGGGAGGTGATATTGCCATCCAGCACATCCTTCGCGCTCAGATTCACCAGAATGTCTGATGTCTCCAAAGGGAACTTAAACGGTTCGGACAAAGAGAATCTGGGGGCGTGATAGTCGCTGTAGACCATGGTTCTTGAAACCTTCGTCACATTATTATCTGAATCGAAAGCGACGATCGTCGCTGTTCTCGTTTTTTTATCTACAAAATTACTGAGGCTCTCCACGATCAGACTGTCCGTGACATCACCGTCTTCATCATCCTCCGCCGTGATACCGTCAAGAATCATCTCATCGTCATCCTCTATGGATACGGTAATGCTGTCTTCCTCCATGGTAATCTTCGGTCCCCTGCGATCCGTATTTCTATATGTATATACTCTGTACCCGCCAAACGTTACGACAGCAACGAGAAACAAAAATATACTGAGTATCTGTATTCTTCTCATAAGCACCTTTCTTTCTACAGGAAGTAATGCCGCTTACGCTGGGCATTCCTCCTCATAAGCATCCATTCTCTCTACAGGAAATAATGCCG
>JAJQDO010000061.1 GCA_021202175.1 Clostridiales bacterium
CCCTCAGCACTCTCCCCGTACAGCCCGACGCGATCCATCCTTTTTTACAATGACACAATGTCAAAAACCGGCATCACCTTCAAACCGGCTTCCTTCCACATTTTAATATATTTTTCCGGATTCCCGGCGCCAGTCGTGACCACCTTCACATTTTCTTCCACGACCACCTTCGCGATCTCATCCGCTTCCGGATTCATCAGCATGATATTCACGGCAAATGGCTTATCCGTTTTCTTTTTCACTTCCTGCACCTGTTCTCTGACCCAGGATGCCGGCGCGCCGCCGGACCCGATGATTCCCAGTCCCCCGGCTTCGGAAACTGCCGATGCCAGTTCGTGGGTTCCTACCCAGGCCATGCCGCCCTGGATGATCGGATATTCTATTCCCAAAAGTTTCGTTATCTCTGTCTTCATAATTGTTACACTCCCATCCTATTTTCTTTTATTCAGATATCTGTCAAATATTTATTATGATAAATGCGAACCCGTTATGGCACCTCAGTCATAGTTATGCGACCTGGTACATAATTTTAATGATCGTGCTGCCTGTGCCGCCATCAGGATCACTCTCACCATTCCAGATAAAAGCCACCCCAGGTCAGGCCGGCGCCAAATCCGGCAATCACCAGCTTCGTACCCGGTTCCAGTCTTCCCTCCCGCCTTAGCTGGTCGAGAAGCATCGGGATACAGGCGGAGGAAATATTACCATTATCCATAATATTCATCGGAAACTTGCTCTCATCCTGGTGAAGCCGCTTGGCGATGGATTCGATAATCCTTCTGTTCGCCTGATGCAGGATGAAATAATCGATCTCGTCCACTTCCTGTCCGCTTTTTTCCAGAATCTCCCCGATGACCTCCGGCACCTTTTTGACGGCAAACTTGAAAATCTCTCTCCCGTCCATCTGGTAATAATCCGCAAATGGTACTTTATCCTTTCCATGGCCGACACTGCATGTCAGTACATGCCCTTTACTCCCATCCGCATGAAGGACCGCCGGAATCTGAATCTCTTCCGGTCTGCAGTCCGCTCGCAGGATGGTGGCACCCGCGCCGTCTCCAAATAAAATGCACGTTCCCCTGTCCGTCCAGTCAACGTTCTCAGAAAGACATTCGCTCCCGATCACGAGAGCCGTCCGGATCAGTCCGGCTTTCATCTGTCCCGCCGCAATCTGATATCCCGTGATGAATCCACTGCAGGCGGAATTCACATCAAAGGCAGATGCACTCCTGGCATCCAAAGCCTTCTGCACTTCGCAGGCGACACACGGCAGAGTCTGCTCTGCAGAAACCGTCGAGACAATGATCATATCGATCTCTTCTGGAGAAATCCCGGCATCCCGTACGGCTCTTCTTGCCGCTTCCGTCGCCATCGAGGCCACCGTATCTTTTTCTCCCGCAATATGCCTGGTCTTCACTCCCGTGCGCGTCTGAATCCACTCATCGGAAGTATCTACCTTTGTGGCAATCTCAAAATTATCGACCACCCTTTCCGGCAGAAAAGAGCCAGTCCCTTCAATCTTCACAAACATATTTGTTATCCTTTCCTGAGGCGGTCATATACATTCTTAACAGCGTAACAAAAGCAATGACAGGACCGCCAAAACATTACGTTCCTATGTGCCGGTTCTTCTGCTGAATTCCAGACACTCGTTTTTTTATTTTATCTTAGAATGATGCAAGCGACAACCGGCAGGATGCTGCGAATTTGCGTCTCATTTCTATTTTACACTATTTTGTTTTAAATTTAAATATTTTGATAATCAAACTTTTTGATGTTAAATATATCACAATCGTCCCATAAGTCAAGTGTTTTTACAAAGACATTGTTTTTCCCACATTTACATACCCTTTTCGTCCCCTGTTCACAATTTATACAAAAACAATTTTTCTGCCCTGCCAATTATCAGATTTTACCAGAACCTCTCTTTTTAAGTAGACAAAAATGATCGAAAGTATTATACTTTGAGATACTACGCATATTATACATGTACAAAAATATATAAAAGGAGATTATGAAAAAATGAAAAGAAGAAATCAGGTTCTGGCTATAATCATTGCCTTAATCCTGGCCGGTCTTTATTATTACATCACATTGCCGGCAATCAATATTCATAACGCGAACTGCTGGAAGATCATTATAGCGATTCCAGTCATCATTTTCCTCATCTACGTGATTCCCAGAATATCTTTCAGCGGCGATAAAAAAAGGCCGATAGAATCCAATCAGATTCACAAGACCCTTGCATTTAAGATTCTGGTCACCGCCATCGTGGTACTGGGAGTCATATATGGAGCGGGAAGCCTTCTTTCCTCCCCCATCATCAACGCATCGAAATACCAGAAGCTCCTCACGGTGGAAACCGGTGAGTTTTCTGAAGATATCGCCCAGATCTCCTACGATCAGATTCCTCTGTTAGACAGGTCCTCCGCGGAAATCCTCGGTGAGAGAAAAATGGGCAGTCTGGTCGATCTCGCCTCCCAGTTTGAGGTGGCGGACCTCTACACCCAGAGCAATTATAATGATACCCCGGTACGTATAACTCCGTTAAAGTATGCCAGCCTCATCAAGTGGTTTACCAACCGTAAGGATGGCATCCCGGCCTACATCATCATTGATATGGCTACGCAGGAAACCAATCTCGTGCGGTTGGAAGAAGGAATGATGTACACGCCCTATGACCATTTTGGGCGCTACCTCTATCGTCATCTGCGTTTCAAATATCCGACCTACATGTTTGATAATTTCAGCTTTGAGCTGGACGAAGAAGGGACACCGTACTGGATCTGCAGCACGAAGAAGTTTAATATCGGCCTCTTCGGCGGACAGACCATCGGAAATGTTGTCATCTGTAACGCCATCACCGGCGAGTGTCAGGAATATGCCATTGACGAGGTGCCAAGCTGGGTGGATCAGGTCTATTCCGCCAGCCTGCTCGTCAATCTGTACGACTACTATGGCACGCTCAAGCACGGCTATATCAACAGTCTGTTGAGTCAGAGAGACTGTCTGGCGACGACCAACGGCTACAATTATCTCGCCATCGACGATGACGTATGGGTCTACACAGGCGTCACCTCCATCACCAGCGACCAGTCCAATGTCGGCTTTGTCCTCATGAACCAGCGGACCATGGAGACGAAATACTATGAGATTGAAGGCGCCATCGAGGACTCCGCCATGTCCTCAGCAGAAGGGAAGGTACAGAATCTCGGTTACACCGCGACATTTCCTCTTTTGCTGAATATCGACAGTGAGCCGACATATTTCATGGCCCTGAAAGACGCTTCCGGCCTGGTCAAGAAGTATGCCATGGTAAATGTACAGAATTACCAGATTGTCGCCACCGGCGATTCCGTCAGCGAATGTGAGGCTACTTATGTGACCCTCATGGCAGATAACGGGATCGAGACGGAATCCGACGAAGAAGAATCTGCCAGCGAAACCTTTACGGTGACCGGCACCATCCGCAAGATTGCCGAGAGCGTCATCGACGGAAACTCCCACTATTACCTGCTTCTCGACGATTCCGACATCATCTATGACGTTGATGTGTCGGACAACCTGACTATCATCCTCTACAACACCGGAGACAGCATTACCCTCGAATACACACAGGGAACCGACTGTTGCACGGTGACCGGAATCGTGGAATAGGGGATTCTGACATCTAAAATAAATCAAAATAAATCGCCCATCGAAATTTTATTTTCGATGGGCGAACCATATCAATATTTAGAACACATTCACTTTTACAGTCGATGGCGCAACAGACTCCACCAGTTCTTTCACCTTTTTACTGCGTACATTAATCACGGCACCTGTTTTGATATTAGTAAAGGCATCTGCCTTCACGGTTGTCAAAACCTTAGACTTGATGTTGATGATTCCCAGATTCGAGCATCCCATAAAAGCCTTTTTGCGGATAATCGTTACGCCATTACCGATTGTAACCTTTTCGAGATTCGTACATTTGAAAAATGCTTTCCTTGCGATATCGGTTACGGAACTGCTGATGACTACGGTCTTGATGTTCGTATCTTTGACAAATGCTTTGAGACCGATTTTTGTAACTTTGAAAGTATATCCATTATACTTCACCGTGTCTTCTACGACAACATTCGTTTCAGACTTTCCGTCCGCAAATCCCTTTAATGTCACTGTGTTCTTTCCTGTCACCTTATAGATATAGCTGCCAACGGTAATCTTATCACCGACAGCCGGTCTTGATGGCTTCGTCGCCGTCGTGCTTTCTGTCGCTGTGCCCTGTGTGCTATTCGTTGGTGTCGGTGTTTTCTTTGCAGATACTGCAATGGAAAAAGATAATGCCATCGTCAATGCAAACGTAAGGACAAACAGTCTTTTCCATGCAATCTTTCTGGTTAATCCTTTCATCTCATACCTCCTGTCTGCGGTCCTCCCACAATTTATCGCAAACACCTGAAATGTAAATACCATAAATCATGTGCGGCCGTATGTTTCCTTTTGTGACCAGTTATCGGAATATCAGAATCGGTTTCATGATATTCCTGTCGCTACTATTCGTATTGTATGCTATGAATATGGAAGAAATGTGGTTTTTCTGCTATTGGCTTAATATTTCTGTAACAATTTTGTCATAATGTAATTACAGGGTTCGCACCGTTTTGCGGTTCGTACCCTGTAATTATGTCTTGTATGTATTTTATGAGATTCAGCTACGATAATCGTACCGCTCCACAGAGTGTTTCACATGATCCTCCATGGCCTCACGGGCGCCCTTCGCGTCATGTGCCAGGATGAAACCGTATATCTTCTGGTGTTCTTCGTATACATGTTTCAACTGTTCGCTGTTGACCATGCCCGACCGGCTGACGCGCTTCATGAGGTTATTGATGGTCTGCATCAGGCTGTAGATGACCTGATTCTGCGAGCACTGAGCGATACAAAGATGAAATTCCAGATCATCCTCCAGGAACTCTTTGTAATTTTGCTCCACGTAAGCCCGGTGCGATTTGTGAGATATCTCGTAAAGTCTGGATATATACTCCTTGTCCTCACACTCCGCTGCCAGTTCCGCTGCCCTGACCTGCAGAAGATTACGGACCTCCACGATATCATCCACCTGATTTCCATTCAAAAACAGGGACCAGGACAAAGGTATGATGAAAAAATTAGCCTCATTGCTGCTGATATAACTCCCCTGTCCGGGACGGATATCAATCATGCCAAGGACATCCAGAACCTTCAGTGCTTCCCGCACTGCGGACCGTCCTACACCAAACTTGGATGCGAGTACGCGGTCGGATTCTATCTTGTCTCCTTTTTTCAGCCTCTTGTCAAACAGCTGATCCGCAAAATACATGGTCAGTTCATTGAGAAGCTGATTGATGCTTCCTTTTCTGGAACTGCTCTTCTGAATCACTTCCGTATCCGTGCTGTTGGGCAACAGATTATCAAGATTCTCCGCAAATTCCTCTGGTTTCATGGAAAACGCCGTGATATCCATCGCAAGATTTTCAGATAAAGTGAGCACGACTTCATTCAGACGCTTGCCTCCTTTGGATTCCAGATTCGAAAGGGTAGCGACGCTCATGGACGCCTTGCCGTTTTCATCTGCCAGGAACTGGTTGATGAATTCTTCCTGTGTCAATCTCAGATATCTACGCAGTAACCGGATATTATCTTTTTTATATTCCGTTTTTAACTTTTCGTTTTCCATATCATACCTCATTTCCTGTTTTTCAATCTCGCGATCGTTCCCGTCATTCCAGAGTATCTTGATTCCTATAGTTCCTTGACATTCTCTCCAATTACGCTTCTCGTCCCAGCAGATTCCTGGCCAGATCTGTCATCACCATGGAAGCCTTCGCAAAATCACTGTATTTCGTAAACTCTACCGGGCAATGGCTTCTGCCGTCCTTACTCGGTGTAAACAGCATCACGGTCGGGAGGACCTGCCCGATTTCCAGCGCGTCATGGCCGGCGCCGCTGGGAAGTTTCCTGTACGTGTAGCCTCGTTCCTGACAGCTCTCCTCCATTATACCAAGCATTTCCTCAGAAAGGAATACCGGAGTTATCACAAGTTTGGTATCAATCTCATAACTGCCGCCCATGATTTTCATTTCCCGGTCAAGGGCCGCACGGATACGATTGGCGATATCGTTGATATTGTCATTATTCATGGAACGGATATCTACGGTAAAATCAACTTTTTCCGCCACAATGTTCATGCCGCCGGGCGTTACCTTGATCAGGCCGGTCGTCGCCACAGTGCCATCTGCCTTCTCTCGCGCCCAGTCTGGAATTTTGGAGATGACTTTTGTCGCTGCTTCCACTGCGTCTAGCCGCATATCCATCGGCGTCGTTCCCGCATGGTCTGCCCGGCCATGGACAGTGACCATGTACCTCTGAATGCCGACAATGCCATTGACCAGACCGAGGTTGATGCCTTCGGCATCAAGAACCGGTCCCTGCTCGATATGTAATTCCAGGAATTGACCGATGGAACCCTCCGCCCATTTGGCTTCCTCGATTCTTTCCGGATCCAATCCGTACTCGATCATGGCGTCATAGATGGAGATGCCATCGTTATCCTTATAATGTCTGCAATATTCGACGTCTCGATTCCCAAGAATGGCGCCGGATCCAAAATAACCGGTACCAAATCGTAAGCCTTCCTCGTCCATAAATCCAACGACCACAAAATTACGTTTCGGCACAAAGCCTTCTTCTTTTAACTGTCTGGCGACCTCAATCGCGCAGATGATGCCTGCAATCCCATCAAAATCCCCACCGTTGATCACAGAATCAAAATGGGAACCCATCATGACACATGGCGCTTCCAGATCTTCTCCTTTCAATATTCCGATTACATTACCCGCCACATCCTCAGTAACCTCCAGTCCAGCTTCCGTCATGATTCTTTTCAGAAAATCGACAGCCTCCCGGGCCTCTTTCGTAAACGGAAGTCTCGTACATCCTTCTCCCGGCGTGGAGGTATACTGTTTTAAACATTCGAGATCTGTGGCTATTCTTCCTGTAACCTTTTCTATCATTTGGCAATTCTCCTTTCTTCTTTTCCCTTTCCCTGTCACTGTGACTTTTACTACGTCTGTTTTATGCACTATTTTTTCTATCAATAACAAAAACTTTAATCGGGGAATAGAGCATCGCCGCGATGATCAATAAAAATCCTACGATACACAGCCCGTCACCGGAGAACTGAAGTCCCAGCAAGATCACGGCAAATGCTACCATGATCACAAGGAACGCAATCGTCAGTCCTCCCTCTTTGGTCTTAAAAAACTCTTTTCTTCCATAAACATTACTCCATTCCGATACACATAAACAAAAACAAACCGATCAGAATCGTTGCCGGTATCGTGATAACCAACAATCTCTTGAGCACTTCCCCCTCACTTCCGAGAATATTAGCCGTCGTGGTACCCAGGATAATCTTACTTGGGCTGACCGCGCTGCCAATCGCGCCGCCCGCGGATTGTGCCCCGAGCACAGCCGACGCGTTGACGTCAAGCAGATTCGCCGTTGTAAGCTGAAAATCTCCAAATAAAATGTTCGAGCTCATGTTGCTTCCGGTCATAAAAGTTCCCAGCAATCCAACAAATGGAGCTAATATCAGATAGGCCTTTCCGAGTACATTGGCAATGCCGTTCGCCAAAACGACCGTCTGTCCGGTCCCGCTCATAATCCGGGACATGATGACCAGGCCGATCACAGCAATACCGGAAGGCATGGTCATGGAGATGGACTTTATAAAAATCCTCTTCACACCGCCTTCGTGTATCCAGCCATGTCTCTTATAGTAAATAAGTCCGATCATGGCAGACACAAAAAGGAACATGCTGGCATGAGTAAATGGCGTGAACGCGGAAAAGGATTCCGTCGCTTCATTGATATATCCGTAACCCGTGGAAGTCTCCGGAAATGCAAATCCAAAAGAAATCTTACTTAAAAATGTATTGATCGGAGTGACCAGTAAAACAATCAACGTAATCGCCGATAACAGAAAATACGGAATGAATGCCTGTACTAATCCCATATCTTCCGGTCCTTCGTTTCCTTCGCTCACGGCATGATCCCGGTTCATGATCAGACTGTCCTCCACACACCATTCCTCTCGATACATTTTCATTCTTCCCATTCCAAGAATCACAATCAATGAAATACAGGACGGAATGAAACAGGATAATGTCGTGTTGACCTGACTGAGCAACAGTTCCCCGCCACCCTGAATGATCGACATCCCGAGAATCGCCGGCACTCCCGTTTTGAAAGCATTTCCCGTAACATAAACTAAGCAGAGGGCAAATGCCGTGAGAAATTTACAAGTCAGCAGAAACAGTGCTGTCCAAAAAGCCGCCGCCAGATAATCCTCACTGCCGCCAACCAGTCCTGCGGACATGGCCAGAGAATCCCAGGCTGCCGCCAGCGTCCCAAAGGTATTTCCCCAGGACTGTCCCAGCAATGGTAAGATGACGGCCCACAGCGGCGTCACTCCAATTCCAATCAGGAGAGGCGCTCCCACTGCGACCGGAACACCGAATCCGGTGATCCCCTGCAGGAAGCTCTCAAATATCCATCCCATGGCAATCACCTGGAGCAGCTCATTGGGCAGCAATTTTCCCATACCGTTGCGGATGACAAGAAAGGCTTTGGCCTCATCCCCGACCTGATACATCAGGATAGCAGTCCACACGATCACCAGAATCGGCAATGCACTCCAGACGCCTTTCGCGCATTCTACCGCAATCAATCGCATATTCGCTTTATAAAATAAAAAGCTGGTCAGAATCGTGATGATCAGTCCGATGGCTGCCGCATCCGTAGCGCCCCAGTTAAATTTTATCAACAAAATCAGCAGAACGATAATGGGCAGAAACGCCATTATCCACATAAACAGGTTAACAGGTATATCCATGTATTCATCTCCTCAAACGTCATTTCCTACTTTTACAAGTGTATCACAGTTCCGGTTTTTCCGGCAATGGCATCCGCCGCTTTATCGAGCAGGGTAATCAGAGCGTTGCGTCCCGGCTTTGACTGCGCAAAGCGGACGGCAGCCTCTACCTTCGGCAACATGGATCCTTTGGCGAACTGCTCTTCAGCGATATATTGTTTCGCCTGCTCCACGCTCAGGTCCGATAGCCATTCCTGATTCTCCTTGCCAAAATTAATCGCTACCTTCTCCACTGCGGTCAGGATGATCAGATCATCCGCATCCAGTTCTGCCGCCAGCAGGCTGCTCACGTTATCCTTATCAATCACCGCATTGCATCCCACCAATTTCCCGTTCTCGTTTACTACCGGAATACCGCCGCCTCCACAGGTGATAACGATATGGCCCGCCTTTAACAAGGTGCGGATGGTCTCCAGCTCGCGAATGCGCTTTGGCATCGGGGAAGCCACCACGATGCGATAGCCACGGCCGGCATCTTCCATACAGGTGATGCCGTTGGCCTCATTTTCTTCAGCTTCCTCTTTTGTCATAAACCTTCCGATAGGCTTGGTCGGGTTCTGAAAAGCCGGATCTGCCGGATCTACCTCCACCTGCGAGAGGATGGTAGATACTTTTCCATCAATATTCCGACTATACAACTCATATTTGATAGCATTTTGCAGATCGATACCGATATACCCCTGACTCATGGCCACGCTGGTCGGAAGCGGAACCTGCTTGTAATTCTCATGCATCACGATCAGATTATCCATCGCATCCTGAATCATCCCCACCTGCGGACCATTGCCGTGGGTGACGATGATGTCCATCCCCTGCTGTGCCATATCCACGATCACTTTCGCTGTATGAGCCACCGCTTCCTTTTGCTCCTCAATATCCTTTCCCAGTGCATTGCCACCCAACGCAATGACTACTTTTTTCTTCTCCATCCATATATTCTCCTATCTATATAGGGCATCCATGCTTCAAAATAGTTCCATCTTTCCGCAAATTCTTTACTCTTTCAGATTAAGCCTCATACCCCAGTTTTTTCGCGTAAGCCACGATGGCTTTTTCAAAGCACTCGATCGGCGGATGTACCGTTCCGGCGCCAATCTGTCCCTTGCCCGCCACTTTGTTGGCGATACCGGTATTAATGACCGGTGTGATACCTTTTTCCACCACCAGTCTCGCGTCGATACCCAGGCAGATGCCCTGGAAATTCCAGGTCGGCACCGTGAAATTCGGGTTGCGGTCGATGGTGATTTCTGTCATCTCATTACTGGTGCGAAGGGCATCTTCATAACCGCCGGCACCGACGAATCTGGTGACAGCCGGCGCGGCGATCATGGCCATACCGCCCACACCAAAGGTTTCCGTGATGGCGCTGTCACCCATATCCGGGCAGGCGTCGTCTCCATCATATCCTGTGAAATATAAGCCCTGCGGCGTGTTGACCGGACCCGTAAACCATTCATCTCCCATACCGGCGATGCGGATACCGAACTCGTAGCCGTTTCGGCACATTGCAGTGACAATCGTTCCGTCCGTTCCCGTGCGGGCGTCGTCCATGACCGCCTTACCGGTAGCCATCATGATATTTAAGAAGAACTGGTCCGTATCGGCCAGGAATTTGATCACATCGTAGCGATCTTTTTCATCGATATCCATGGCGGTAATGATCGGAGCGACCTCTTTCAAGAAGACCAGAGAAGCCGCGATATTTCTCTGATGGAATTCGTCGCCCATGGCAACCGCCTTGGCAATCAATGGATTGATGGCCAGTCCATTTTCCATGGAACGCAATGCCCGTCCCAGTACCGGACCCAATACATCCCGCATCCAGCGAAGCCGATCCACGACTTCTTCATCGTAAGCGCCGAAACGCAACACCTTACCGATGCCCTCATTCATGGTGCAGTAGGCTTTATTACCTGCCGTCTCATCTTCTACCACAAAAACTGCCATATTCGGCGAAGTGATGCCGCCCATCGGTCCCACCGCATTGCAGTGATGGCACGGAATAAACATGATCTCGCCGCTTTCCAGCATCTTTCTCGCCTCCGGTTCATTGTCCGCCCATTCCTCAAACAAAACGGCGCCAACGCAGGAACCCTGCATCGGGTCCGGCATGTTCTCGTCTG
>JAJQDO010000222.1:0-2950 GCA_021202175.1 Clostridiales bacterium
GATAAGTGTGCTTTGTATCCTTCTGTTCAATCACTGTCTGGTTGATCAGTCGTTCACTTAATTTTCCGAATGTTCGGAAAATTAAGTGAAAATTCAATCAGACCCTTCACCGTGGGAAGACGCAACTGGCTTTTTGCGGCAACTCCTGCAGGAGCACATGCCAGTGCTATCGTTTATTCGATCATCGAGACGGCAAAAGCATCGGGACTGAACATATATAAATATCTCAACTATCTATTAGAACAACGACCGGATGCAAGTATGACAGACGATCAACTGGCACTCTTAGCACCCTGGAATGAAAATGTCAAAGTACATTGCTCAAAATAAACAGAGTAAAACACTTGCATTCAGATCATCTAGCATCTGAATGTAAGATTTTTTTATCCACGCCCTACTATTAAGCGCTTACATTATTTTATTGTCAAAAATGGCTTGTTTACAAGGTTTTCGGCATGTGCAAAAAAATAAGGCCTCGCAGGATTTCTCCTACAAGGCCTGTTCTGTTTTCGCTTTTGGTGTCAAAAATTTTTTAAAAATCAGTTTGCCACGCGACAGTGGGGTCTATTCGAACTCGATTTTTTCAACCGTATCTTTGAAAAAAATTCTTTAAAAACCGGGCAATTTGAAGTTTCTATTTTTTCTAAATTATCAAAAATCTCTGGTTTTTAAAATTTTTGCAAGCATACTGCAAGCACGGCTTATTTTTGTCTTATTCCCACTACATACGCAACTTTCTTCTGTTGACGGCGCAATCAGTAAGATACAGGCTGATAAGGGTCTGATACGGTATGCCGGACGCTTCCGACTCACCCTTAAAATATTCTATTACTCTGTTGTCTATATTGATTGTTATCTGCTTTTTCTGTCTGTCGGTATAAGGATTTCTCTTCGGGTTCAAATTTTCAATATCATATTCATTCCTCATCACAATAGCACCATTCCAATCAGCAAATCCCGTCTAGGCGCTCTAGGAATGTCCTAGAGCGTTTTTGGACATTTTATAGTAATTCCCTGCGTATCAACATATTGGGGCGTTCTATCGCCATCCTAGAGTGTCTAGGAGCCTGTCCTTATATGGGTCAAATTCAACCGCTTTATTCTACATATCAGTTATTTGAACCTTGCTATGTTTCTGCCCATCCTTATCTTCCCATTTAGTCATTATTTTAAACTTGTTTGCTGACCCAAGATGGGTACATAAAATAAGTTCAAAATTTTTGTTTGGCTCAAGGATTTCAAAAGGCATTTTATCTTGATCAAGCACCATAATTTGTGCAGATTCTTCTATTGCAACAGTCACATTATATGCACTTGCATTTCCAGAATTCCACACCTTTATCCTGTGGCTTTTACTACCAACGCTTATCGCCCGTGCTTCTACGCAAGCAATCAACTGAGTTTCCTTTTCTTTCTGAGCAAGTTCATACTCTTTTAACTTCAAATCCATCTCATTGACTTTATCTTGTAAATGTTGTGATTTCAATGAAAAAACAACCGAAACTAAAGAAACTACTAACGAGATTGCAGAAATCATAATAGCAATCAAGTCAACCCCATCTCCTTACTTAAAAATTTTTTTCATAGCCTTATTCAGTTCTCTCTCAAGGTCATGAACTACTTCTTTTTCTATTTCTTCAACATGTGCGGAAATCTGTTCCTGATTTTCTTCTATCAGTTGCGATTTCGTGAAAATTGTTTTACAGTCTGAGCACTGTATTCTCGCATCGTCTGGCGCATCTCTCAATAATTCCATATCCCCTAAATCTGGTGCAGAAAACTGGTCATTCCCACATACCGGGCATAATAACGACACGTTCCTCCCGTAATCACTTTTCATAGCATGCCTCCGTCCTGCGCTAAAAGATACAAATGTTACTTTTTTAATCTATTGCCAGCTTCATAATAAAAATATAAGTCTTTTCGTTCAATTGTTTTCTTATTCGTTGAGTATTCTTCATATGCAGATGCAACCCGGGATGCCGCATAGGCACCTCCCGATACCAGCATTGCTACATCTGATGATATGGCACCATTAAAAGCAGAGATTACACCGCCTGCCGCAATACTTATCGCCAACCCTCCTGTTGATTTCCACACTCCCTCATCCGTAAAAAACTTTTTCCCAATATTTTTTACAAAACTATTATCCTTTGTATACTCTTCGATTTCCAATATAGCAGGAACAATTTCTTTGTCATAAAGGATTTCACACTCATCTGCAAAATCGTTGTCCCAAGGCATAGATTGTATACTCTCTGAATATCCCAACATCTTTCCCCGAAACTTTTTTAATGGTTGCCCCAATTCTTTTTTTATATCAATCAGTTCATTCATAGATGCTTCTGTGAACGAAGGCAACTTTCGTATAATATTATCTGCCATTCCTGCATGAGTTATTTTCTTCCTGTTAACAGAACTCAAACTTACAATCCTACTATTCACCGCCGCCTTCATTAAATCATTGGACTGCTTGTCAAACAGCGGATAACTGGATTCTATCGATCTCGCAAGGAGTTTAAAATAATCCTTTACACATAAATCTACATCCCCTATTGAATGTTCAAACTTTTCTATTTTCACCTGGCCACTGTTAATTAGAATTTGCAATTCTCGTGAATCGTTTTCTCCAACCATAACGACCATTTTTTCGCAAATTTCTTTCGCAAATTTTTTCAAATCTCTTTGAATTTCCAGTCTTTTAACATATGGAACTGCCTTATATCTTTTGCTATATATAATGTCAGAGAATTGATTAAGTATTGGATAGGCTTCTTCATAGAAAGTCCTATCATTTGATTTCGCCAGCGGCAATATTTCCTTTGCTAATTTCAATACGTTTTTTTCATCAATACCATTTTTTTCATCTGTCATTCTATAAATCAGATAGGCCAATGGACTGATAAGCGTAACCTGATCTGAATATAATAAAGCTGATTTGATATAAGAC
>JAJQDO010000222.1:2960-11024 GCA_021202175.1 Clostridiales bacterium
AATCTCGTTCCAAACTTGTATTATCAGGAACAATTGCTATAGTAAAATCAAATCCCATATTTCCTACAACTCTCTATTTTTATTATTTTATCTTATGATTCAGGCACTTGTCTTTTAGTTCAGTTCAATCTCTTCGCATACTCATATATCCGCTTCAACATTCCTTCACTACATCCATTGCCGATCTCTTGCTCCATCTTATTTCCAAAACCCATATATGTATTGAATCCCAGCATATATACGGCCATTGCCATTGACAAATCTTCTGATGTTTCATCGTACAACGCCGCTACATTTCGCAACTCCTGAATTACAGTATCATGCGGAACAGAAACACTTTCTTCTTCATTGACAACCGCATTGATAACTCCCGGGAGCGCCATACACATCTTAAAGAAAGCATCTTCTTCCCCGGTAAGAATCTCATAAAACTTATCCATGCTGACGCGCCGAATCAACCTGTGCTGTACGTTCTTCCCATCAACTTTTGTTGTCCACTTGATATTCTGTGATCTCTTTGCTATCGCTTCCACCAAAAGGCAAGCACAATCATCATCTTCCAATATTTGCCCCTGCATTTTAATATATGTTTTGGCAGAAGAGGCGGAGTTCATCGTATTGTGCTTGTTTTTCATTTCGACATAAATCGTATGCACAATATCCCCATCCGGCATCTGAATACCGTCCGAATTTTTATATATAACATCCCATCCAGCCTGAGGAACCTCACAACCCTTGAAGTAAGAAAAAATATTCTGATGGAAGTAGCCAATATCATTATTGTTGGACTTATCCCTTTGTCGGAAGATTTCATTATTCACGATTTCTTCCCAACTTGACCTATACACAGACTTATCAAAAATCAGTTTAATCGGGTCAATCAGATTACTGTTAAAGTGTTTCAAATCATAAGATTCCAATTTTTCACCGTATTTCATAATTGTTGCTCGAACATGTTCTTTAAAATTATCCTCTGAAATAAAATCCAAATTCCACGCCATTATTCTAAACCCTCCAATGCTGTATAAATTTCTTTTGCAATATCATACGCTAGGTTTACCGGAACTGCATTGCCCACTTGTTTATACTGAGAATTTACATTTCCGCAAAACTGCCAGTCATCCGGAAATGTCTGACATCTGGCATTTTCTCGAACTGTAAAAGGCCTCGCTTCCAGTGGATGACATCTCTCCGTCTGTTTCTGTGACGGAGATGTCAAAACAGCCAGAGACGGTTCATCTAAACTCATTCTCCTTAGGATACCAGTTCTACCGCCACCCATATCCCAGCAACTTTTCATATATGCTTTCGCAATGTCAGGATCAATGTCTCTCCAATAGCCGCCGGGCGGAACCAATTCAAATATTTTTCTCTTGTTTTCTCCATACGGAACCCCCGGCCCATCTGGGCAATCAAGCAGCACATCCCTTAATACCGGCTTATAATCATGCGGCTCCGGGAAATGATACTCTATTTTCCCAACAAGGTCGTTCCGGATTCCAATCGTTATCAGCCTTTCCCGTTTTTGTGGATTCCCATAATCCCAGGCATTTAACACTTTCTTATCAATGGTATATCCAGCCTGCTCAAAGATGTTAGTAATCGTCGCATATGTACGCCCTTTATCATGGGTAAGCAATCCACGAACATTTTCAAACAGAAACATCTTCGGTTGAAGTTTCTGTAAAAATACTGCGTAATGATAGAATAACGTTCCTCTTGCATCCTCCAATCCCAGACGTTTCCCAGCGTAAGAAAACGACTGGCACGGAGCGCCGCCGGACAAGAGATCCAGTTCACCTTTCTTTATCCCAAAATATTCCTCCAAATCCAAAGGAGAGATATTGGCTATATCGTCACAGATTACGCGCCAATTAGGACGATTCAATGATAATGTATCCGCCGCATCCTTATCAAACTCAATCAATCCCAACGTATTGAACCCAGCTCTTTCAACCCCCAGCGCAAGGCCACCTGCTCCGGCAAATAATTCGATTGTGGTAAAGGCTTTCTTTTGAGGTGTTTCCGCAACCGTTCCGGCAGATTCATTTCCAAACTGAACCTCTACGATATCACCAATATCACATTTTAACGTGAAACAGATTTTCTCTATACTCTCAAAAGAAATCGGTTCATTCTTTCCCATCCGTGCCAATACGTTAAAACTAATACCAGACGCTTCTTTTAATTCCGTTCGGTTCATTTTTTTATCAATCAACAATTTCCATAGCCTGTCATAACAAACTGCCATCCGTTCACCTCCACATAAAGCATCATTTATGCCGTTTTCTATACTATCATAAATCAAAATAAACAGCAAGCCATTTCTCACGATATCATTAGATTTCCTCTTGTTCATTCACTCAAGATTTGCTACAATAATATTCAAGAATCACGAAAGGAGAAGCCTGTCATATGCCACGGAGTCAAGAGGATATCTCTAAAAACATGAGCAAAATTCACAGCAAAGATACATCCATAGAAATTCTTCTTCGCAAAGCACTATGGCATAAGGGTTATCGCTACCGTAAAAATTACAAAGTGCTTCCCGGCTCACCAGATATTGTTTTGACCAAATACAAAATCGCTATCTTCTGTGACAGCGATTTTTTCCACGGGAAAGATTGGGAAATCCTGAAATTGCGCCTTGAAAAAGGGAAAAATCCTGATTACTGGATTAAAAAAATAGAGAGGAATCGCTCCCGTGATTGGGAAAATGACAAAAAACTCCTTTATCTTGGATACACTGTTATACATTTCTGGGGTTCAGACATTAACAAGCATCTTGATGAATGCCTCACTACCATTGACGAAGCCGTTTGGGATTGCAAGTTTAGTGATTTTGATATTGATGAATAATTAAATAATGATTTGTAATTTTATAGTTCCTCTTCGTCACCATCTTCTTCATCAATAGGCAACAAAAATGCTTCTGTATAAAGAGCAAGCAACTCGTAATACTCCTTTTTTAACAGTTCTATTTCTTCCCGTCCCGTAGAATGTTTCAGATTAGAATTATAAGCAATCATATTGACGTTACTTCCAATTTTACTCACTTCATAAACCAATGCCTTAAAATTTTCATCTGACATAATAGCCCTATTACTTGGCCGCACTTCTCCGTATAAAATAAATTCTCTGATTAAGTCGGATTTTGTCATTCTTGCAACCTGTGCTTTTGTTTCCAAAATCACACGTTCTTCTGGAAATAAATAGACTTTAAATCCGCATTTCCTTGCTCTTTCTTTTTTTCTGTTTTCACCCATACCCGTTACCTCTCTATACCAAAAAAGTAAAACTTCTATATGCAAAATTTTTGAAATAACTGCCCGTCTCCATTCTTCTATCCTCACCATGAGGACATTGCTATGTATTGATGATTTTGCTTTCAGTCGCCTACTGAAAATATCGGATTGGGTCAATCCGAAAAACGGGGGTCTTAGGGGGGTGCAACCCCAGTGAAACGGCTAACAAGTGGCGTAGACGGGGGAAACGAAGTGTACCCCTCTAGCCTATGCTTGCTAAGAATGTAAAATGTGAATTTCACCCCGAATAGATTTTGCAAAAATCATCAGCGGCAAAAGAGAAAATATCATTGTTTTTCTTCGCGACTTTTCATGACTCTTTTCATTCCGGCCTCGAGACTGTAATATGCTTTTTCCCCGGTTTCATTCTGGTAAGAATTGAAAAATTCGTCCAACCCTTCCTGCCAATAATCTATTTCCTCTTTTATCGCTGAAACTTCATCGGCTCCATAATCTTCCGGATTTTTTTAAATATCGGCCAATTCATCCTTCGCCCGTTTTATATCTTCCCACAATTCTAAAACTTCGTATATTCCACCCCAGTCAATCAAATATTTCAGAAATGTATTTTCTGGAAACATAGCGAACCAACACCGATCAAACCACTCATTCGCATACATCCGTTCATCGGAACCATTTGAACGATTTCCGTAAACAAGATCACCGATAAAATTTTCGATCAGTTCTGCAACTGTCAAGCCAACACTTCCGGCCTTTTCACAAAGGCTTTTTACATCTTCTTCGGACAAATTTAAAAGCAAGGTTCTTGGCTGAGTTGTTGATATTTCTTCCCGCTGATTTTTCATTATGGCTGTCACTCCTTATTGGCGATTTCCAGTCCTGCATATAACTCTAAAATCATCCTCACGCTCTCCAGAATATTTTCATCTACGTCACTCATACTCTGGACATTTTCCAACCGTCGCATTATAAAATTCAGTTGCGTTTTTATGCTGTCAAACATTCGGATATTGCCGTGACAAATCACGGTCTGATTCATCAAGGACTGAATAAAATAATCTGACTTCTGCAAACCGGATACGGCAATCCTGCTTTCGATTTTTTCCTTTTCCTCTTGGGTCACTCGGAAATTCATAATCACATTCCGATACCTGTTTTTTTCATTCTTTTTCTTTTTCGGCTGCGCTTTCGGCAGATTATCTCTTTTATACATTTTCGTGTCCCTCCATCAAATTTTTCTCCGCCAGTTTTTCGGCCTTTTCTCTGTCCTCCCCCAACTTGTCCGCCAGTTCCTGCCGCTTGGAAGGATACAAATGCGCATACATATAGGTGATGGAAATGCCCTTATGTCCCAGCCGCTCCGCTATCGCCACAGGAGAAAAACCCAATTCAATCAAATGCGCCACATGGGAATGTCTCAGATCATGGATACGGATTCTTTTCACGCCGCTCTGCTTACACCCTCTGTCCATTTCGTGATGGAGATAACTTTTCGTCACCTGAAATATTCTCATGTCCGGTTCCAACCCATAAAGCGAAGCAAGAAAATCTTCCATCTCCACACACAAGAAATCCGGCATGGCAATCGTCCGGTTGCTCTGTTCCGTTTTGGGTTCCGTAATATAATCTTTTCCCTCCAACCGCTGATAGGATTTACTGATGGACAGCAATCTGTTCTTGAAATCAAAATCTGAAGGAGTCAATGCCAAAAGTTCACCGACACGGATTCCTGTCCAGTAAAGCATTTCAAACGAATAATATGACAGCGGCTTCTCTTTCATCGTCTGGATAAACTGCATGTATTCATCCTGCGTCCAGAACAACATCGCTTTGGCATTTGACTTTCCCATCTTTCCGGCCTGAGCGGATGGGTTCACGGCCAACCCATAAAATTTCACAGCATGATTAAACAAGGCGCTTAACTGGTTCTGTATCGTGCGGAGATATGTAGGGGTATAGGCGTTTCCTTCCTCGTCCCTCTGCTGTAATAACTCATTCTGCCACTGAATCACATCCGAAGCCTTGATCTCCGCAAGGGCTTTCTTCCCGAAGTAGGGCAGGATTTTGCTCTCAAACATATTCTTCTTGCCTAAGTAGGTGCTGTACTTTATTCTCGGCTTTATGTCTCTGAGATAGATTTCCGTGAAAGCCTTGAAACTCATGTTGACATCTTTTGACTGCTTTTGCAGGAACTCCCTCTCCCATTGAAGCGCCTCCCGCTTGGTGGCAAATCCTCTCTTGGTCTTGATCTGTTTCTCTCCGCGCCAGTCTATGTACCGTATATACACTTTCCATGTGCCGCGCTTTTGGTCTTTACTCGCGCTCATTCTTCCTCCCTGTATGTTATATCAGTTTTACCGTGTTTGCTTTTTACCGTTTCGGTTTTTCCCATGTAATATAAATAATATTATATTAACCCATAAACTGTTTTCCCCGGCGTTAGCCGTATTGCTTTTCTCTTTTACTGCTTATCATAATAATGTCTATATAGTAAAGCCTATATAATAAATAATATATTATTCTTGTTTTTCCGTTCACCGCCCTTTCGTTCTCGGCAATTCTGTTCTCGGTAATTATGGATACGGCAATTATCCGACACGGTTATTTTCCGTCGTGTCATTTTACCGATACGGCAATTTACCGCTTCGATATATTTTCGACACGGTTATTTTCCTCTACGGTTTGATTATCAGATTGTTTTGACTGCTTTTTTCCCTTAGGTATAATACGTCCCTCAGGCTGTTCAATAACGGTAACATTGCCCTCGCCATACCGCCCCTGATTTCTTGACTGTTCTTCCATAACCAGATACCCCAATTTCTCAAGTCTACGGAAACTGGCTGTAAATGTACTTGGGCTTTCAGGATAAATCCTAGCAAGTCCACTCGCCGAAAAGTTCCAGCCTTCATTTAAAGCAAGTATTCTTATCAAATTTCCCAAATCTTTTCCCCATAATCTAGTATCTTTTACACTATTAAGGTCAATCGTTACATAGCCATCTTTATATTCCTTTATAATTTTCCTTACCGCCATATAATTTTCTCCTGTCTGATAAATCCTCGTTTCGTAAATAGCATTATTTATCATCCAACAGGCCATAGATCTTTTCTTGATAGTATTTCCTCGGGACTTTACCTTGGAGTACGATCATATTCTTGGCTTTCAATTCCTCATTCATCTCACGAATCAACCGATACGCAACTGGTTTAGAGACATTTAAATCACTAGCGATAGTGTCAGCCCCCACAAACAAACTCTGGTTATCATTCTTTTTAGCCATTTTTTTCTCCTTTGATTATTTTTTGCAATATTGCTTTTTCCATAATAAACGTTCCGTCCGACAATGTCAAGCAATTTTAACAAATATTACCTCGTTTATTTGCAATTCTTTGTGCATTTTGTACATACAATGTCAAGTGTTTTGACAATATTGCGCCTTTATTACCTCCTTTCACATTCCTTGAAAAGCCAAAAAATAGAGCCTTTCGGCTCTGTCTCTGCTGGCAACACTTTGGCAACGGCGTGAGTACATCTGAGTACGCCATTTGCAAGCATTCTGCAAGCACAAAGCCCAGAAAACGTTGTAAAATCAACGTTTCTGGGCTTATTATATCATTCGAACTCTATCGTTCCCGGCGGCTTACTGGTCAAATCGTAGAACACGCGGTTCACGCCCTTAACCTCGTTGATGATACGGCTCATCACCTTCTGTAGCACGTCGAATGGGATTTCTGCTGATTCTGCCGTCATGAAATCAATCGTATTCACTGCGCGCAATGCCACGGCATAGTCGTAGGTCCGCTCATCTCCCATAACACCGACGGAGCGCATGTTTGTCAGGGCGGCGAAGTACTGGCCGATGGATTGGTCGAGGCCGGCGTTGGCGATTTCTTCGCGGTAAATGGCATCGGCTTCCTGGACGATGCGCACTTTTTCTGCGGTGACTTCCCCGATGATGCGGATACCGAGGCCCGGACCCGGGAATGGCTGGCGGAATACCAGTTTGTCTGGGATGCCGAGTTCCAGACCGACTTTGCGGACTTCGTCTTTGAAGAGGTCACGCAGGGGTTCGATGATTTCTTTGAAGTCTACGTGTTCCGGGAGTCCGCCCACGTTGTGGTGGGATTTGATGACGGCGGATTCTCCGCCGAGACCGCTTTCTACCACGTCAGGGTAAATGGTTCCCTGCACAAGGTAATCGACAGCTCCGATTTTCTTGGCTTCTTCTTCGAAGACGCGGATAAATTCCTCGCCAATGATTTTACGTTTTGCTTCCGGTTCTTCCACACCGGCCAGTTTCGCATAGTAGCGTTCCTGGGCGTTGACGCGGATGAAGTTCAGGTCGTACGGTCCTTCCGGGCCGAATACTTTTTCTACGTCATCGCCTTCGTCTTTCCGCAAGAGTCCATGATCTACGAAGACGCAGGTGAGCTGTTTTCCGACGGCTTTGGAAAGGAGTACGGCTGCCACGGAAGAGTCGACGCCACCGGAAAGGGCGCACAGAACCTTGCCGTCTCCCACTTTTTCCCGGATGGCTTCGATGGAATTCTGTACGAAGGATTCCATTTTCCAGTCGCCGGCACATTGGCAGACGTTGTACACATAATTGCTGAGGATTTCTTTGCCGCGCACGGTATGGAGTACTTCCGGATGGAACTGAATGGCGTATTGTTTTTTCTCCTGATTTTCCGCTGCCGCTACCGGGCAATCATTGGTATGGGCACAGGCGGAATAGCCAGGTGCAAGTTCGGATATGTAATCAAAATGGCTCATCCAGCAGATGGTGGAAGATTCTATG
>JAJQDO010000346.1 GCA_021202175.1 Clostridiales bacterium
ACGATATACCGATATTGCCCATGAGAACGATCCGGATGTCAGGTCAGAAATGTAATCATATCTTTCCCCTCCTGAATCTTTACAGCATCCACATCGTAAGGGTCGACAATCTCTATAGATTCTACCTGATAAGTTAATGTCTCCCAGGGATTGGTAACATAAATCTTATCACCGACAGACAGTTTCTCAATCTCCCGAAAATAGGGGATTCCGCTGTATCCTCGATGTCCGGCAATCACACTGTTAGAGTTTGTTTCGCCGATGGGAATGGAGGTTTGCCCGAGAATAGCTGCTCCTTTTGCCATATTTTCTGTTGAAGCACCGATAAAAAGAGGCAGACTTATCTCCATAGCCGGGATTTCAATATAACCATATTGTCCGTCTTCAAATCCGTAAAGCTCCACCGGTGCCTGTTCGAATACCCATGCATCCCCGAAGCCAGATTGTCCCTGTTCATAAATCAGTGTATTGTATTCCTGAATCGCTTCGTAATAAGCTTCGAATGAGACTTCCTTTTCTTTTTCTCCTGTCTCGGTTTCCCATTTTATATCGTAATCGCGGATGTATCCCTCGGTCTTCCACGAAAGATATCGTGTGGATACCGTCGGATAAAGATAGAGACATAATCCGGCGACGATCAAAAGGAATCCGCAACATTTTCTTATCGTGCTCATCGTCATGCCCTCCTCCCGGGAATGATTCGGATTCCTTTCCTTTTAAATTGACAGGCAATCACAAGAAGCAAAATGGACAAAAGAATACCGATGATCACTGCTTTCAGATAGGTATGCATCCAAAAGGAATCATACGCATTCTGATTATTCAGAGCGCCTTTGTAGACCGTTTCTGTATATTCTGTCCTCTCTCCTGTCACACAAAGGCGATGAGTATTGACGCCATACGGTGTGCATGTGATTAATGTTACCTGGTCTTTGTCTTTCTCAATCGACAGGCCACTGACGTCTTCCGGCTCGATGATGTTGATTTTTACTACCTCGTAGGCCAGATTACGCATCCCGATATGGAGAAAGAACAGATCGCCTTCTTCCATTTCTGTCAGGTCGGTAAATAGTCTTGCCAAATTTAATCCGGTATGTCCGGTCAGGATAGCATGCGTATTCCTCCCGCCCACCGGAAGAGAGGAACCTTCCAGATGGCCGATCCCTTTTTCGAGTGTGGCGGCATCCGTACCATGCCAGATGGGTAGATTGACAGAAATGCAAGGAATCTCTACGAACCCTATCAAACCCGATTCATCAAAATTCCATAGCCTTTCATATTCTAATCCGACTTCTTTTTGTTCTTCTGTTTCTGTAAAGGGAGCTGTCAGAGTAACTTTTGATGCAGACAGATATTCATTATATTTTTACGCCCGTAATAACATTTCTTCCTGCATCGTGTCATCAGTTTTATCCATGTTCTCCTGATAGGAATTCACAATGGAGTTCGTACGATGCTCAAATAGCCAGTTACTGATCCAGGGGTAGGACAGAAACACTGCCCCTGTGATAATGATAAGCGTGGACAGAACTTTATTTAACATATATGTTCCTCTTGATTGTTTTTTTATTCTTTTCTCTCTTTCTTATCATCTCTGATATACAATTTAGGCTTTGGTCTCGGATGGATTCCCTGTTTTCTTCGATCTGACGATAAGCAGACCGCTGATCACGGCCATCACGCCGAAAATCGTAATCAGATACAAGCCGGAGCCTCCTGCCTTTGGCAGCAGGAAGGAAGCGGAATTCAGAATAGAGATGACCACGTCGGCATTTTCGGATGCAGCTGCTGCGGATGCATTCTTCGTCGCCGCAATCTCTGTCGTTCCCAGGAGCTGGGAGCCGTAAGCACACATGGATGCTTCTGTCCCATCCACTGTGGCCGTGGCCTGTTTGAGCGTGCCGATGACCATGTTGTTCTTATCGGTCGTTCCTTCTTCCTTTGTTTTCAAGTTCAAACCATTCGACAGGGTTATGGTGCGGTCTTCCGTAGAATGTTCGAGATCGGCATCCTCGTCAACAGTCATGTAAGTAATGGCGGATGGCTTGATCTCTCTGGATGAGGGAGTGATCACGATATCAATCTGATTTTGAAGCAGGCTGTAGCTGGCTGCTGTCGCGATTTCTGTCAGCTTATATTCATCCGCTTCCAGGCCATTGATGACCAGATAGCCTGTTGCGCTGGGAGAAAATACAGTCGCATCTTCTTTGGATGTCTTCTTCCCGATGACATAATAGAGACCATCTGTTTCAGAAGATTCCGATGCAACCACATAATAATCCTCCGTCTCGTTATAGAGAACAAACTCGACAGCAGCATAATCTGTCTCACTGGTATTCCCATCAGAAAAGGTTTTCGTCAGGTTAATGCCGTAAGAGTAGACGATGGCCTCCGTCTCTAGTATCCCATAATATTTCTCACTGGTCCTTTCCCACAAAAATGAGATATCATTTTGATTACCAGTATCGCCCAAAACAGTGGTGGCATCGGATGCCAGTTTCGCGGAATAGTAAGCGACAAGATAATGCTCGCCATCGTAATATTTCGTATTAATCTCCTTCAGTCCACTCTCGGTTAAAGTGACGTCTATGTAAGTTGATCCATCATCCTGTTTCGAAGCATCAGATTCACAAAGGAATGTATTGTCGTCTGAAGTCCATACATCAATCGCATGAGTGGTGTCATTGGCGGAAGCGTATGATATATTGTTATAGAGTGTAATCTTCAAATCGCCATTATAGGATAAACCATCGGAAAGCGTATCAACGATCTGGAAATGTTTTACATAAGTCGCGGTGCTCGTGACATGGGGAAGTTTTATCACAACGATGTAATCAAGAACATCTCCCGCGGACGCTGATGTAGTGGAAGCATAGGAAGCTTCTCCGTCGGAATCGTAGTTGATTCCAGCCGTACCATAGGAAGAATTACGGACAAACTTCCCGATCAGTTCCGGCTGCCCGGTCTGATTTTTGGGATAACAGAAGATATCATAAAACCAAGCCTCGCCGTCAATCTCTGTCATCGGAAGCTGCACAAACCAGGGATTCGTAGTACTGACCACATTTTCTGGAACTTTCGTCTCCACGATCAGATACAGTCCCAGATTCAGACCGGATGCTCTGGTATATCCGTTTTCATCCGTATCAGAAAAAGTTCTCCCTTCATGCGCTGCCACGTAGGCTTCCAGTGCGTCTTTTACGGTGATCCCTTCTTTCTGATCCAGGCGAGAACCGGAAGCATTCGATGTGCCGCTGCCCTCGGCCTCTCCTGTCGCATAGGTGCCGGAATAGGTTCCCATGGACAGGGCGTTCTTCAGAGCGTTACTGATCTGAGAGGCGGAAAAATAATTTACCCCCTCAATCTGCGTATATGCACAATTATCTTTGCCCTTCGTCTCTTCGCTGTAATCCTCCAGTCCTAAAATCCCCATCAGATCAGCATCGATTCCGTATATGAGCATCACGTCGCCGTTCACCTCATCGGTGTTGGCGTCGCTTAAAGTTCGCACGTCCCCGACCCGAAGATAGGTGAACTGGATCCCTTTGAGCGCGTAGTCTGAAAGAGCACTTTCTGCTTCCGCATTTTGTTTTCCGTTGGATGTAATATCAATGCTACTCTCATCTGATAGTTCTAAAGTTGATTTTGTCCCATTCGAATCATGGCCTGCATCCGAATGGTAAAAATCGATGCCATCCTCCGACGCCGAGGTCATGTCATATTTATAAATCGTCAGGCTCCCTTTTTTATCTTTATCGATAATATCGTAATTTTCCAGATTATTATTTACATCCGTTTTATTGGTTGTGCTGGATTCCGAGCCTTCCCAAGTGCCACTACTGCTTGCAGCAGAAGAAATCAGTGCAGGAAACACCAGCACTGCTGTCAGACAAAATATAAGGAATGCTTTAAAATGGTAAAATATCTTTTTATTCTTCATATCCATCTACGCAAGTATGTCACTGGATTTTAAGGACATAGCTACGCACTCCTTTCGAGTTATTATGTGATACTGCTATGGGATAAAAATGTTATTTGGCGAAAACGATTCGTCCTGTTTCCGGTCATATATGAAAGATAATGAAATTGATAAAGAGGTGGGGATCTCTGAGACATGAAAATAATCTCCTTTCGGTGAAATGTGCTAAAATTTGACAGATCGGAATCTATAATGATCCATTTCCAGCCGTTTAACGGCTCAAAATGGGAACGCGATAATCATATGAAAATCTTTATGGAAATTCAAAAGCTGTAACTATGCGATTCTTCCAGGGAAAAAATATCTGTTATTGAAAAGTTCTGGTCTTATGAAAAACATCTGTATATTGAAATCGTATTCTCTCAAAGATTATATAATGATGTGTAAATAATATATTAACAATAATGGTTGACTTAATCTATTCTGTAATAATTTACCATAGTTTATAACAAAAAAAGAATGGTATGTCAACCCCATTCTTTCAAAAATTTTCCTAAATTTCATATGAGATAAAAAATAATATTCAGGATAGCAAAATATATGTCTTTTGATATCCTGATCAATAATAAGCCAGCACCCAAAACAGACCATAAAAGTTGGAAATGAAAAATGTTGCGATAATTTCAAATATGATGTAAAGTACATACCGACAGCCATAAAATGATGCTGTCTGTGAGACGAAACTTTTATATACATTTACATTAAACAGTAAGGAGGATTCTCGTGAACATAGCTTTTATTTTAAAAGCAGTCGGCTTGTATCTGCTTCTCATAAATATTGCCACATTTTCCCTTTTTGCCATAGATAAATGGAAAGCCATACATGGCCGATGGAGAATACGAGAAAGCGTTCTTCTAGGTTGTTCTCTGATAGGCGGAGCTGCTTTAGGGCTGCTTTCCATGCATCTTTTTCATCATAAGACCCAAAAAAAGTATTTTTCCATCGGACTGCCAATAATGCTCGCAGTTCATCTGGTCATTTGTGGGGTTGTTTTGTATAAGCTTATATAATCACATTCATTTTCATAAATATAAATAGAGCCTAAAAAGGCTTTCGGTTCGCAAATGCCCCGAAAGCCTTTTTGAAATTAGTCAAAACGAAAAATGCTTCTATTCCAGTTGTTCAGCCCCTGTTCTTTTAAATTTCCCGACAATCCGGCTTTTCAGCTTCTCTGCGGACAGGAAGAGATTCTGGAAGGTGTGGTCGATGGGCACGGCAAGCAGAAGCAGGGTGACCAGGACCAGTGCGCTGCCAAGATCCAGAGTGGAGATGGCAAACCAGCCCGGCAGGAACACGATTGCCAGGATGAACAGCACTCCCATCAGGATAAACAGGATAGCGTGCCAGGCGTTCATCGGCTTACATACCCGGTAAAGAATCAGGTAAGCGGCGAAGCTGTACAGTAAAAATGCTACGGTGGAGAGCATATCGCTGTCGATGCCAAAGGCTGTAGCGAACAGTAGAGACCATTCCACGAGTACAACCGCCGTCAGAGCCGCGGGCAGAGAGCGGAACAATACATTTCGCAGGAATTTTCCTTTTACGATGTCGTGATTCGGTTCCATGGCCAGGAAGAAGGACGGAACGCCGATCAGGACTCCCGATGTCAGAGAAAGCTGTACCGGTTTTAACGGATAGAGAGAAACCGATATGATGCTGATCAGCGATAAGATAAAGGAAAATATATTTTTTACCAGGTAAAGCGTCGCGGAGCGCTCGATATTGTTGATCACACGCCGTCCTTCTGCTACCACATGGGGCATAGCGGAGAAATTGGAATCCAGCAGAACCAGGTCGGAGACGTTGGCGGCAGCGTCGCTGCCGGAAGCCATGGCGATACTGCAATCGGCGTCTTTTAATGCCAGTACATCGTTGACGCCGTCTCCGGTCATGGCGACGGTGCGCCCGCGCTTTTTCATCGTCCGGATCAGCGCTCTCTTCTGGTCGGGCGTCACCCGTCCAAAAACCGTATATTCTTCGGCGTAACTCTTTATATTTTTCTCAAAATCCGGCCGGGAGGCATCGATAAAACGGTCTGCATTCTGTATGCCTGCTTTCTGCGCGGCGATGGAAACTGTCAGTGGATTATCGCCGGAAATCACCTTGACAGTCACACCCTGTTCGTCAAAATAATGGAAGGTATCCCTGGCATTTTCACGCACGTCATTGGCGAGGGTCACAAGCGCCAGAGGCGTGATATCTGTGGTCAATGTCCCCTGATTAAAAATATCATTTTCGCTGTCTTGCTCATAAGAAAATGAGGCAAATAACAGCACGCGTTCTCCCTGGGAGGAGTATTCCTCGATTTTGGAGCGAAGGGTTTCCACCTGATTCATCATGATAAATTCGGGCGCTCCCAGAACATAGGCCTCCCCGTTGCCGAAATCAACAGCACTGTATTTGGTGGCGGAGGAAAAGCCGCATCTCCTGGAGGCCGTGCGGAGAGCGCGGCGAGTGGAGATAGGTTCCTGGCTGGCTTGCATGGTCTCGTGATGGGGGCGCATGTGCTGTGCGAAATCACAGAGCTTATTTTCCACATCTTTCGCATCATTTACCTTTTTTATATCGACTAAACTTTTTGCTCCATTACTATTATTTCCATTTGCTGCATAAGTTGCGTCATTTGCATCGCCCATCAAGGCGTCAATATGCTGCAGCTTCATCTCCGGTTCCGTGATCGTCCCGGTTTTATCCACGCACAATATGTCCACCCGCGCCAGAGCTTCGATGCACTTCATATCATGGACAAGTGTTTTTTTCCTCGCCAGTCGGAGCGTGCTCGCAGCCAGTGCCATGCTTGTCAGCAGATAAAGTCCTTCTGGAATCATGCCGATAATGGAAGCCGTCGTATTCTCCACGCTGGTTTTTTCATCCAGGCCAAGGATGGAGAACTGATTCCAGAACATCAATATGGCAAAAGGAATGATGATGAAACCGATGACCATGATCAACCGATTCAGTGATTTCATCATACCTGGTTTCTGTTTTTTCTTAATCTTTTTGGCATCTTTGGACAGCCTGGCGGCGAACGAATCATTGCCGATCTTATCGAGGCGCACTCTGGCGCTGCCGGACATCACGATGCTGCCAGACAAAATCTCGTCCCCTGCAGCCTTGCGTATGCCATCCGACTCACCGGTAATCAGGGATTCATCGACCGTAACCTCACCGTCAAGGACCACGGCATCGGCGCAAATCTGATTTCCTGCGGAAAAAAGGGCGACGTCATCGAGCACCAGATCCTCGCTGGAAACCTTTTCTTCCTTACCGTCCCGGATGACCGTGACTTCGGGAGTCGAAACCAGTTTCAATTTATCCAGAGTGTTTTTCGAACGAATCTCCTGTATGATGCCAATGGCAGTATTCGCAAACACGACCAGAAGAAAGGTCATGTTATTGAACGAACCTTCATATAACAAAATCACGGCCAGCACGAAAAAAATGATATTGAAATAAGTAAATACGTTCGAGCGTATGATCTGACCGGTCGTTTTTGACACATTTTCATCGATGACATTTACCAGGCCATGCTCCATCCGTTCTCGCACCTGCTCTGTGGTAAGACCTGTATCCGCCTCTGGAGTGTAACGATTCTGATTCCCTGTTGTCGAAGCATTAGCTGCTTTGTCCTTCTTTTTTCTCATCAAAAAAATTCATCTCCTGCATTTTGCTTGTGTTATCTTTTTATAATATAATGTATGAATGAGCGTATTTTTCTGAATGATTTTTAAATATAAAATGTCTGCAATTTTCAAAAATCAATCTTCATCAATCATTCAATCCTATCATACCATGTTTATCACAGTTTGATGTGCATTTTGTGATATTTTCTCTGATAGAAAACTGATTTTTACTAAAAAGGATTCTGTGTCATTTACGGAACCTTTCAGCCACAGTTGTCCTTCTTCCAAGACATAGCGGAGTTTTACCGTGGAATCCTTCGTGATCTCGTGGTTATACTGTATCCAGACGGAGGTCGAAGCAGCGAAGGGCAAATCATTCCTGTCTATAATTTCTTCCGCCCAGTCCAGATAGACAGAATTATTGACATGACCATTATGATCGATCTCGTTGTCTTTCACCTTCCGCAAAGTTTCACATGGATATACTTTAGGTTCTCTCTCTTTCATTCGCGGGAGCTTCGGCTCTCCGGGAAAGGAGAAGGTCTTTATGCAATCTTTTATCTCTGTGGGCACATCAGTCATTTTTCTTTCCAAACGGTCCATCCAGAGATAAAGTCCCGCGACGGTCAGCAAGACGTTCCCTTTCACATCGGTCAGGATGGCTCTCCTTGACTCCGTTGTCGCTCTTCCGACGCCCTGCCACAGCTTCAGGAAAAGGGTATCTCCGCTCTTCGGAAGTTCTGTAATTTCTATGGACATCCAGCAGATTACCAGGCCTTTATGCTGCGGGTCCAGCGCTTCCGCACCGAAACCGTAAACGACTTCAAAATGCTTTTTCGCGGCCTTTTGCATCAGTCTTGCGATTTCGCCCAGGCACAGATATCCGTGTTTGTCACACTGTTCCTGCGTGACAGACACTTTCATCATATATATGCCGTCATGAAAGGAGTCCGTTTGTATGCCGGATTCCTTGTCTATTGTGAACAAATTACCAGCTTTTGATATCGTTTCTGTTTCTTTTGTTACGTTTTGCATATCTATCGACAGTCTCCTCTTTGTCAGATAACTATTTACAAAATCATCTGCATCTCAGGATATCATCATAATAATCGATCAGTTCTTTTTGTGAGCCGAAAACAGCAACGAACATCTCGTTTCCCATGGCATCAGCCAGGGCATCCGGAATGCGCTCCGCCATCTTCAAATGGCTGCCATATTTTTCCCGGATTTCTTTTCCCGAAAGAATGAAATCCTTGCCGTCCCGGCGGCTGGCAAATGCACAGTAAGCATGTTCCCCGGCCGGTGTGGACGTGCGGTCGAATGCGACCATGTCCGCCCAGATCTTATAGACATCTGTGCTGTGAGCGAAGTTAATCATGTCAGGCGTCACGCCGCCGCTGGGGCGCATATTGACTTCAAGGGCGACAAGTTCTCCCTTTTTGCCCAGGCCTTCCTGATCCTGCTGCAAGCGAAAAAACTCGAAATGGATAAAACGACTCCTGACGCCGAAGCTTTTCACCGTCGCCCGCCCCGCCGCTCGCGTATCTTCCGGCAAATCTTTCAGAATATAGAACAATGCGTTATCCGATTGGTTGACAATATCCATAATAGAGATTGGCGTCACATTTCCTGTCTCAAAAACCGGCTCTCCTTTGGAGTTGATGATCGCGTCATAGGAATTCACCTCGCCCTGCACGAACTCTTCCATAATATAGTCAGTGTCCGGCCATTTCTGCTCGAAAAACTGCTGCATCTGCTCGTCGCTTTCCAGCTTAAAAGTGTGAGACGCGCCTACCCCGTTGTCCGGCTTGGCCACGACCGGATAGCCAACTTCTTTCGTAAAGGCAAGGCATCCTTCCAGGGTATCAACCATGTGATAACGCGCCACAGGAATGCCAGTCTTTTGATAAAATGCCTTCATGCGGGATTTATATTTTACATTCGGGATATCCTCACTATGGAATCCCGTCGGAATATTGAAGTCCGTGCGCAATCTGGCATCACGTTCCAGCCAATATTCGTTATTGGACTCCAGCCAGTCAATCCGCCCATGCTTAAATATAAAAAATGCCACGGCACGGTATACTTCCTCATAATTTTCAAGACTGCTCACCTTGTAGTATTCGTTTAAGCTGTCTTTCAGTTCTGTCGTCAGTTCATCGTAAGGGGCATCCCCGATTCCGAGAACGTTCATACCATTATTTTTTAAAGCACGGCAGAACAGCCAGTAATTTGTGGGGAAATTCGGGGAGATAAAAATAAAATTTTTCATTTGTGATTCTTCTTTCTTATTCTTATATTTTTCATAATGACATTTAGGAATATGGCGTGAGCGTAATTTCATTTACTTCTGTCTATAAACATGCTATGGACACGATTTGCGAACTACCCATATAGAGCCAACAGAATTTTGATCATTTCTGAATACGATGAAATTATCAATACAAAAGCGCATCCATGAAAAAAGGAATCTGTCGTTCCCAGCTTGCCTCGCAATGATTTCCACCTGGGACGATGCGACTCTCCAGCAAAATACCCTTTTTTATCAATTTTGCCGTGATTTTTCCAAACAAATGACCAAACTTTTTATACTGCGCCAATTCTTTTTCTCCATAATCCATGTAAAGCACAGTGTCGGCAGGAATGACAGCATGTTTTATCATATGGGAAATTCCATCTGGATCTACCCAAAGTGAAGGAGAAAGCGCTGCCGCACGGGAAAAATACTGTGAATATTTCAACAGCGCGTAAAGGCTCATCAATCCACCCATAGAACTACCGGCGATATAAGTGTGTTCCCGTTCAGGCAGGGTGCGGTACCGCCGGTCAATCTCCTGCTTAAATGTATGGACCATCCAGTTCATTGTAATCTGTCCTCTGGCCTCAATCTTGCCGATTTCGTCCATTTCAAAAGGAAACGGCGTGTATTCTTTTAATCTTCCGTGATTTGGGCTATGATTGCACTCTATAGCAGCAATGATGAGCGATGTTTCTGTTTGATCCATGTATTCCTTCATACCCCAGCATTTACCATAGGTCGCATCGGAATCAAAAAATACGTTATGTCCGTCAAACATATAGAGTACTGCAAAATATCGCTCCGGCTCCGTTTCATACATCGTCGGCAGATATACATAAACGCCGCATTCCTCCTCGCCGGTCAATTCCGGTATTGTAATCTTCCATTTTTCAACCATAATCCGCAATCATCCCCATTCCACCGTCTACATTCCGACGGCATTTATACTTTTTTACATCTAACACTTACCTGGAAATCCATTGAAGTTGATGTTAGAATTTTAATCAAAAATTATACTCTATCTGTATCCAATCCTTTTTAGGGATAAACTCGTGGCATTGTTCATAATATGTATATAAG
>JAJQDO010000068.1 GCA_021202175.1 Clostridiales bacterium
ACTCACTCAAAAATGAATGATTTAGGACTGGCTGGTGGTGGGTATTGCATGTTGCCTGATTTTCATGGTAATTACCCAGCTTTCAGAGATTAAATCGCAGCCGTTTATCGTGCAGAATGTTCTGTCTTTATTAACCTGTCTGCCGTTGGCGTTATCGGTGTTACTTGTTGGATACCTCATTCCAATGCTTTTCGAGAGTTCGGTTTTGTACTGGATAGGAATTGTCTCGTATGAGGTGTTCCTTATTCATATTTTTGTGTTGAACAATTTAGGAAAATCCGTGTGGGCTATTTTTATATTTATTGCAGTGACGGGTGTATGTGCTGTGGTTTTGCACCTGCTGTTACAAAGGGGACTATATAGTCATGGTAGATTTAACCGTCGTAATACTTACGAAAAATGAAGAGAAGAATCTAAGAAAGTGCATTGAATCTTTCCGAGGCATTGTGAAGCGGTTTGTCATTATAGACAGCTACTCTACAGACGGCACCGAGGCACTCTGTCAGGAGTTAAATGCTGAACTGAAGATGATTGGTTCACGGCTTGACTTTTACCAGAATACATGGATCAGTTACGCCGACCAGTTGAACTGGGGTCTACAGAACACAAACATCACTACAGAGTGGTCGATGCGTTTTGATTCGGATGAAGAGCTGATGGAAGACCTGGCATCGGAGATTGAAGAGAAACTGCCGACTATAAAAGGGCCGGTTAACGGCATTATCCTTCGTCGCAGAGTTTATTTCATGGGGCGCTGGATTAAGCATGGCGGCAGGTATCCAGAACTGTTGCTCCGCATTTTCCGGACAGGTAAAGCATCCTGTGAGCAGAAACTTATGGATGAGCACATGATCCTTTCGGAGGGCACGACTGTCACTTTCCAGCATGACCTGATCGATAATAATCTGAAGGACTTGGAATGGTGGACAGCCAAGCATAACTGGTATAGCAACCGGGAAGTGCTTGACCATCAGATGACTTTGGAAAATCAGATGGATACAGCCCTAGAAGATGAAGGAACCTCGTCCGGACAGGCGAAAATGAAGCGTGTGGTCAAGAACAGCGGTTACTATAGACTACCAAAGTTCTGGCGGGCACATATCTATTTCTTATACAGATATTACATAAAACTCGGCTTTCTGGATGGTCCGGAGGGAAAGGTCTTTCACTTCCTACAGGCATATTGGTACAGATTTTTGGTGGATGCGAAACTGCTGGAATGTGAGAAGAAGAGTATCAAGATGAAGCCGCAAGGAGATTTGAAAGCATAACCGGGGAGGATAATATATTATGCCAAACACGAAAAAAACAATATTGATAATCACAGGCAGATACCTTCCTGGATATAAGGATGGTGGACCGGTGCGTTCCATCAAAAATCTGACTGATTTCTTGGGTCGAGAGTATGATTTCAAAATCCTTACCTGTGACCGTGACCACGGGGATACAGAACCGTATCCAAACATAAAGGTGAATGATTGGAATCGTGTCGGCAATGCTGATGTGTATTATGTTCCGCCTAAAGGCTTCAAAATGTCGGTCATTAAGAAGCTGGCGGCAGAGGTTGATTTGATATATGTCTGTGGCTGCTTCAACGACTATGCAATCAACACTCTTCTACTAAACCACTTAGGGCAAATAAAGAAACCAGTTGTAGTGGCTGCTATGGGATTGTTTTCCCCTATGGAGTTTTGCTTGAAATATAAGAAGAAAAAACTATTCACTACGGTGTTTAATCTAACAGGGATGTTCAAGAATCTCTACTGGTCTGCCACGTCAGAGCTTGAAATTTCTGAAATCAAGCAGCAAGTAAAAGCGAGAGATGATCAGTTCTTTGTTGCTGAGGACTTGCCGAGGGTGGTTGACCAGACACCAATACATAAGGTGAAAGGCGATACATTAGAGGTTGTATGGATTTCTCACATTGCACCGAAAAAGAATCTCAAAGGCGCAATTCAGATACTGCAACAAGTGAAAGGAAAGGTACATTTCACGATTTATGGTCCGGTACATGTTGAAGAATACTGGAAAGAATGTCAAGAGGAATTGAAGGAGCTTCCTGCTAATGTTACTTGGGATTATAAGGGAAATGTAGAATCAGAGCAGGTTGTAGAAACATTGAAACCTTATCATGTGTTTCTATTTCCGACACTGGGAGAGAACTATGGTCATGTTATCCAAGAAGCGCTATCAGCTGGTTGCGTATGTATTTTAAGTGACCAGACGCCGTGGAAGGACTTAGAGGAAAATGGCGTGGGGTATGTTTTCCCGGTTGAAGAGACGAATGCGTTTGTAAATGCAGTAGAGGATTATACCGAAATGAACGAAGAAGAAATTAATGCTGTAGCAGACAAGGCTTTGAAGTACGCTATCAGAAATAGCAATGAAAAAGTTAAGAGTACAGGCTATAGAAGTTTATTCGATAAAGCAAGGAGATAATTAAATGAACCTATTAAAAATTGTAAAAAAAGCGTGGAAGGTATTATCGAGAACGGCAATAAAACAGTTAGCACACTTTGATGGTACTTCTTATACGAAAGCATATACGAAGCACCTTCGAAAATATGGAATGGATATAGAGGGACTTCCTAGATATATCGCTACTACCGCTACTTTTGATGGAAATGATTATTCCATCATACATTTAGGGGAGGGGTGTGTTATCTCAAGTGATGTGCAATTATTGACACATGACTATTCCATTGCCAGGGGACTTCAAGCGATTGGAAAAAATAACCCTGAACCCTATAAAGATGAATTATTTCTTAAAGGTATATCAATAGGAAAGAACAGTTTTATTGGCGCAAGGACGCTTCTTATGCCAGGTACAACTATCGGTGATAATTGCATAATAGGCGCAGGTTCTATTGTGAAAGGTACAGTAAAAGACGACTCTATTGTTTTTGGAAACCCAGCAAAGTTTTATTGTAAAACAAGCGAGTGGGCAGAAAAAAATATCAAGAGCACGAATACTTTATTGAGGAATAAGAATGCGATTATTCAAATTTTTAAAGAATAGGATACAACGTTATGGATTCTATTGTTACATTTATTCGTGGAATATTTGTGTTTACATCAAAAATCACACAAAAAAAAGAGGCTTTCGCAAGATATGCTATCTCGTGGTATCCCCCGTACTTCTCGTTAGGTGGGGTGTAATTGCGTTTGCAGAAGTTACAGTAGGAACATTCCTAGCTTTTCTAAGAAAACAGAAAGAAAGTAAGACTAAATTTCAGGATAAGTTGTCGGTGGTGGCAATAGTAAAAAACGAAGCGCCATATATAAAGGAATGGATTGAATTTCATAAATTAGTCGGTGTAACCCGGTTTTATATATATGACAATGATAGCGAGGATGATTTAAAAAGTGTATTACAGCCATACATAGAAAATGGAGAAGTGATTTGTAAATATTATTCAGGTACATCCATGCAGTTGTCAGCGTATAACGATGCAATTCGTAATTATAAGAGCAACAGTAAATATATGGCTTTTATTGATCTCGACGAATTTTTGGTTCCTTGTGTCCATGGCAAACTACTTAGTGAAACAATTGATGATATTTTAAATTCAGAAATTCATGCTGGTGGCATAGGAGTAACTTGGCGGGTTTTCGGCTCATCTGGATATGTAAAAAAACCAGAGGGACTTGTGACAGAAAATTACTTAAAACGAGCTGTTGATAATTGTTGGCAAAATTGGCATATAAAAACGGTATGCAATCCTCGGCTGATTAAGGAGTATGTAAGCCCGCATTTTCCAATCTATAAACTTGGAAACTGGAATATAAACGAGAATGGACGGAGACTCAGAGGATGGTTTTCCCTTGGACAGTGTTATGAAAAGATAAAGCTGAATCACTATTTCTGCAAATCTAGAGAAGAGGCTTTATCAAAGTGGAATAGAGGACTCGCCGAGAGTGATGTAAAGTATGATTGGATGAAATTTGATCAGCATGACTTGAACGATGTTTATGATGACGGAATGTTGGAATATGCATCTGAAATTAAGATGGTTCTTAGCGGAAAGAGGTAGGAGTGTGAAAGTTTTATTATTCACGAAAATGTTTCCAAGAAACGGAAATGACAACTTTGGTTCTTATGTATACGACGAAATAAAGGCATTGTCAGATTTGGGTGTAGAGATAAAGGTAGTGTCGCCACATCTTTATATTCCTAAGATGTTTTCTGTTCTTGGTGGAAAATTCAAATCATATGCAAATGCACCGGAAAGATATTCTTATGGAGGCCTTGATGTATATTCCCCAACTTGTATTTGGATAAGAGGAATATTTAAAGACCCTGATTTGAAATTTAAAGTTTTTAAGTCATCAGTAAAGAATAAATTAATAGATGAGTGTAGAAAATTTAAGCCAGATTTGATTTATACACTTGATGCCACAATGGATGGTAGGCTATGCGTTGAATTAAAAGATGAATTAAAGGTGCCAATTATTATAATTGAACACAGTATGCCAAAGTTTTATAATGATCTCTATGGCGCAGGAAATTATGAAAGTATATACAGCAAAGTAGTGAATAAGTGCGATGAGATTATATTTGTTTCGAATCCACAATGTTTAGCTTTTAGAAAGATTATTGGAAATGAGGTTAAAAGCAAGGTCATTCTTAATGGCTTCAGAAATGAGATATTTGATGAATCAGCAAGTATAATGGCAGATAATACAATTAAATTAATTTGTATTGGTTATCTTGAGGAAAGGAAGGGCTATCCGGTACTGTTGAAAGCACTAGGTGAATGGAAACAATACAATAAAGCCCCTTTTCAACTCACTATCATAGGCGATGGTTTTGATCGAAACAAATATGAACAGTTGTGTGTTGAATATAATCTGACTGACGATGTGACTTTTGCTGGAATAGTTTCACATGCGGAGGTATACGAAAAGCTTACGCACTCAGATATATTCGTGCTTCCCTCTTATGGAGAGGCACTTGGAATTTCCTATCTTGAGGCTATGAGTTGCGGCCTGCCTGTTATAGGAACTGCAGGAGAGGGAATATCTGATATTATTATTGATAGAGAAAACGGCTTGCTTGTCCAAAAAGGTGACACGGAAGGTATTAGAAACGCTATAAATTATTTGATTGAGGATAAGGAAAGAGCGAAGTTGATAGGAAGAAAAGGAAAAGATACTGTAAAGAACTTAACTTGGATGAACAATGCCATACAGCTAAAGATTGAGATAGAGCAGTGTATTGCTTGTAAGGAGTAACTACGTTCGGCGGATATAGGAAAGAAACTATGGATGAGTTAACTTTTAGCTTTATTGTACCTGTTTATAATACAGAAGAACATTATTTAAGAAAGTGCTTAGATTCAATACTTGCCGTTCACAATTGTTCTTTTGAGATATTGATAATTAATGATGGGTCAACTACCGTTGAAACTTGCAATTTGCTTAATGAGTATAAAAAATATCCAAATATCAATATTGTTATAAAAGAAAATGGCGGAGTATCTTCCGCAAGAAATGTTGGACTTAGTACGGCAAAAGGAAAATATATTGTTTTTGTCGATTCTGATGATTTTATAGACCCGAGAAAATTTGAAAGTGTGTATAGTACGGTAATTGGCACCCCTGATATTGATTTTTTTGCCTTTACTCATACGGATGTTGATATTAATGGAAACGGAAGATTTTCTGAAGGTGATAATTCTGGCGATATTTATATCTGCTATTCAATATTTGATTTATGGCAGGAAAGTCATAAGCATAATGCTTCTATAATACGAGAGTCGGTATGGGGTAAAGTATTTAGGCGTGATAAGATAAAAACATTGTTATTTGATACCGATCTCGCGTTTGGGGAAGATGCCCTTTTTGTATTGGAAGCCTGGAATGAGACAAAGAAAATTATGGGTTGCAATATTGCTTTCTATAATTATAGAAGTGAATCGGAATCTGTGACCAATAAGTATAGACCTAAAATACTGAGTCAGAGTATACAAAGAGATGAGAAAATTGGCCAATTCTAATCTCAACATAATCTGACTGATGAAATAACTCATTATAATAAGGATAGGATATTTAGGTCATACATGCATCTTGTTTTACGTCTATGGGTATTTAATAGTGAAAATAGCGCCAGCTTTATAAAGAAAAGAAAAATAGCTGTTTCTCTGATAACAGAAGGTGTCTTCAAAGAAGCTATGGATAAAATAAATCCTTCTATACTTAACAAGAGGGAATGTATAATTTATTTCCTTTTGAAACATAAATTGGTTTATTTGGCATATAAAGCTTCGATTGCAAGAAAGCCGTTGCAGAACAACTAATAGGAGATAATAAACAAAATGAAAGTAGCTATTATTTCAAAATATTATAAAAATTACAATTTTGGAGGATTGCTACAGGCATATGCACTTACAAAGACGATTATTAATTTTGGTATAGATGCAGAACAGATTTCCTACAAGGCAAATGATACCTTGAAATATGGATTTGTCGGGGGAATAAAAAATAATGTCAAATTAATAGCAAGAGATTTTGTTATTAGATTAATTTCTAAGAATCTTTCTTCCCCATATTCATCAATGAGAAAATTCATGGAAGAGATACCGCACACTATTCCTGTCACCCTCAAAAGTATAGGAATGTTAAACAATGATTTTGATGTTTTTGTGGCGGGTAGTGATCAAATATGGAATCCTGCATTTGCATATGATGAATATTTTCTATCTTTTGTCGATCCTCATAAAAAACGTATAGCCTATGCTCCGAGTATTGGAGTTTCAACTTTGAGCGAAGACGATGCTGAGTATTTAAAAACAAGAGCCGCTCATTTTGATTACATTTCTTCGAGAGAAAAAGCTGGTGTATCCTTATTAAAGAATATCTTCCCTGAAAAAGAGATAGAATGGGTTCTTGATCCTACTTTTTTGCTAGATCGCAATGAATGGAATGAATTAGATGTTAATGAGAAAATGTTGCTTCCAGATCATTATGCGCTAATATATTTAATGGGTAATAATGATATGAATGAAAAGATAGCAAGAGAAATCGCTAATACGCACGGATTAAAAGCAATAACTATTCCTTTTACAGTTAATGACTACCGTCAATCTTCAAAAATGCTCTGCAATTTGGGACCTAGAGAATTTTACACATTAATTAAGCACTCGAATCTTGTTTTAACTGATTCCTTTCATGGGACAGCGTTTTCAATCATTAATAACGTCCCTTTTTGCTGCTTTAAGAGGACAAAAGATTCTTCTAATAATATGAATTCACGGATAGATAGTTTGTTTGAAATGTTCGATATTCCTCCCAGATGGATCAGCAGTGAAACTGCATATTTAGATGTTTCTCAAGACATTGACTTTGCTTCTGTAAACAATAGGATGAGCACCTGGAGAACAAAGTCTCTGGATTATTTAAAGACAGCGTTGTTCGTGAGAGAAGGAATAGATTAATGCTTAAGGAAATAAAAAATAAATGTTGTGGATGCGCTGCATGTATGAATATTTGTCCCAAAAAATGTATTGTGATGCGCCAGGACAGCGAAGGCTTCTACTATCCGTATAAAAATAAAAAAGAGTGCATTGATTGTGATCTTTGTATAAAAATATGTCCATTAAGTAGAGAACAGAGCAATTTTACTAATGAACAAATTGTATCATACGCTGCATATAACATTGAGGATGAAATAAGGAACTCATCTAGTTCTGGCGGAATCTTTTATCTTTTATCTGAGTACATAATTCAGCTAAATGGAGTATGCTATGGAGCTAGTTTTACACAGGATATGAAGGCTTGTCATATTAGGGCGACTACACTTGATACAGTTAGAAGCCTGTTGGGATCAAAGTATATTCAAAGCGATATTGGATATATGTTCCAATCGGTTGCGGAGGATTTGAAGTACGGTCGTTTTGTGCTATTTTCTGGCACTCCATGCCAGGTTGCAGGGTTGAAAACATTTCTTGTGTCCCAAGCCAATGTTTCTACTGAAAAGTTATTTGCTGTAGATTTTGTATGTCACGATGTTCCTAGTCCTGGAATATGGGGAAAATATCTAAATGAATTTGAAAAAGCAAAAGGCGAAAAAGTGACAGAAGTAGCATTCAGGGATAAAAGTGCAGGATGGAGTAAATATCACTTCAAATTCACTACCGATCAAAATGCTTACCATATTTCAATTGATTCTGACCCATATTTTTTAGCCTTCTTTAATAATTTGGACTTAAGACCTTCCTGCTACAACTGTAATTTTAGAAATGGAAATAGGTTTTCAGATATTACTCTTGCTGATTTTTGGGGAGTTGATCGAGAACTTCCTCAGTTTGCAGCGGATGACAAAGGCGTATCTTGGGTTATGTGTAATACAGAAAAAGGGTTAAATATTATAGAAAAAATAAGAGATAGAGTATGTATAGAGTTGATAAATACGCAGATTGCAAGCCAAAATAATATTAGTTCTACAACTTCTCCTTGTATGCCAAAAAGTAGGGATAAATTCTTTGCTGATATAAATAAAGGGAAAGATTTTTATAAGACTGTTTTTCGGTATACGGGTCATAGCGGATTGCTTGGAATAATGAAAAAGATTAAACGGAAAATCCTTAAATAGGATATTAAGAGGTTAGTATGAAAAGAAGCATCACAGCAAATTATCTTTATAATATGATGTATGAAATTTTGGCACTCATAGTTCCTTTAATTACTACACCATATGTTTCTAGAGTATTAGGAGCTACTGCAATAGGAGACTATGGATTTACATCAGGAATAGTCTCGTATTTTGGCATTATCGCAGTTACAGGTACTGTTAATTTTGCAAAAAGGGAAATTGCATATAATCAAGACAATAAGTATAAACGAAGTATCTTATTTTATGAAGTTTTTTTATTTCGGACTATATTTACAGCCTGCATGTTAGTTGCATATATTGGGTTCATTTTTATATTCGGATATGAGTATAGAGTTTTATATACTATACAGATTTTAACTGTTCTTTCATGGCTTGTGGATATCAGCTGGTTTTATCAGGGCATGGAGAATTTTAAGGTTACAGCAATTCGAAATTGTGTCGTAAAAATTGTTGGAACTATATTAATATTTGTGTTAGTTAAGCAGCAGGAGGATCTTTGGCTTTATGTTCTGATTTTATCAGGGACCACCTTGGCAGGCAATTTAACAATGTGGGTTTACTTAAAACAATACATCATAAAGGTAAACTGGAAAGACGTTAAAATTTTTGAATACACACGTGAGATTTTTTCGCTATTTATATCTGTTATCGCGATACAAGTTTATACTATTCTTGATCAAACGATGCTAGGTATTATCGGAAATACAACAGAGGTAGGATATTATACCCAAGCACAAAAAATTATAAAAATGGCACTCATGGTAATTTCCGCTTTTACTGCTGTCCTGATGCCTAGAATTTCATCACTTTGTGGAGAGGGAAAGAACGATGAGGTTGAACTTTATATCAAGAGGTCAATCGGTTTTCTGCTCATGCTTTCGTTACCAATGATGGTAGGATGTTTTCTTGTTGCTGAACGATTTGTGCCTATCTTTTTTGGAAGCGGTTATGATCCTGTGGTTCAGTTGATGCAAGTCTTAAGTCTACTATTTGTCATATTGGGCGCTGGACAAGTATTTGGAACAATGCTTATATCTTTAAAGAAACAAAGGGCTTATAATTTTTGCGTAACAGCCGGCGCATTAATTAACTTTCTTCTTAATATGCTTTTAATTGGGAAACTATATGCATTAGGAGCTGCAATTGCGAGCGTTGTTGCAGAAGGAATTGTTACAAGTCTGGAAATGCATAACATTAATAAAGTATATAAGTTAAAAAAATACATAAGAATTATTCCTAATTATTTGATCCCTAGTATTTTCATGGGTGTTGTTATTTACATATGTACATCTATTTTTCCAGCAGATGCAGTATTTTTGTTCTTGACGATTTTAATTGGCGTCTTGGTATATTTTGGAATACTAGCTATAAGAAAAGATGAGCTATTTTCTGAACTGCTAAAAAAAGGGTTAACAGTTATTAAGATACAAAGAAAATGATGATTATGTTTTTACAATTATCGATATACATAAAATAGGGAAGAAACTGGATATTAACGGAGGCGCACATGAACGTTCATTCAAAAGAATATACTAGTTTAGATATAGCAAGATTTATAGCCGCTTTTCTAGTTATGGCTATTCATTTGCTTCCGTTTGAGAGCATCAATGAGAATTTCTCCTTATTTTTTATCAATACTATATGTAGGGTGGCTGTACCTTTTTATTTTATGTGTTCTGGATTCTTCATTTCAGGTGCTGGTAAAATTCGAATGTTAAGGTATATTAAACGACTAGTCATAATGTATTTTTTATATACGATAATATACTTTCCATTAGAAGTTTTGGAACTCCGAATAGAATACGACACATTTTTTGAGGCGACTATAGGTTTTGTCCAAAAAATTATTTTTTCCGGAAGCTATACGCATCTTTGGTATTTTCCCTCTCTTATTTTTGGGGTACTGCTAGTTTATTTGCTTCATACAGTCTTTAAGGTAAAAAATATTAAGATAATAATTCCTCTAATTATAATTTTGTATGTGCTTGGTGTTATAGGGGATGAATTTAAGGCTCTTGCCTCATCTTCTCCTATTTCTAAATGGGGCAATTTATATTATAATATTTTTGTTACAACAAGAAATGGATTGTTCTTCGCTTTTCCTTTGATTGAATGCGGGTATCTTATTAGAGAAAAGATTGACTTTCACAATACGCAAGAGAGAATAAATCTGCTTAGGGGGAGACTGTCCGACAACCACCCCATAGGGGTGTAGATTGAAAAGCTGAATC
>JAJQDO010000156.1 GCA_021202175.1 Clostridiales bacterium
ATTTTTTCTTTTTCTGATCAGACCGATTTCTCGATTTTGGCATTTTGGCCTGTTTTTTCTTCCTCAGAACAGATCCAATTTCTCAATTTAACTGTTTTGGCTCGTTCATTTTTATTCAGTTACGGATTGTTTTCATAATTCTGTCATTTCTCATCTGCTCATGAATTATCCCCTACCGTCTAAATAGCAACGTTTGTCAATCCTCCTGCATTCCACATCCTGACCGCTAAGCAGCTCATCACTACAGATGCAAATCACATAGCCTGGCAGACGGCATTCATAAAACCCAGCCCCAGATAAAAAAGATAAATGCCGCAGATCCTGTGTAAGCCCTGCACCTGTTTTCTTCAAATAGCTTTCTTTCCTGGTCCAAAGTCGAATAAAGCGCTCATCCTTCTCATCGCCCTCTCCGGAAAAAATATATTCCTGTTCCGCGGGAGAAAAAAATCTACGCACCATCCGATCTCTGCAGGGACATATCTTCTGGATATCGCATCCAATCTCTGTCTGTCCCGTCACGCAGATCACGATATCTCCAGAATGGGATAGATTAAATTGCAGTGCCTCATGATACGGCTTCCCGTACTTTCCGTAAAAAAACGGATCCGAGCGCGGTATGCTATCTTCCTGATTAGAAAATGAATCCGACTGCAGTAGGCTATCTTTCTGATTAGAAAGCGGATCCGGCCGCGTTGTGCTATCTTTCTGATGAAAAAACGGATCCGGCTGCAGTAAAATGTCTTCCTGCCGGAAGACATAACAGAGCAGCCAACCGGCTCCCGCTGCATTTTTACGATCCTGCAGTGAGGCCAGTTGAACAGGCTTCTCCCATCTCCCGGCAGGCAGCTGGCTTTTCCACTCCTCGTGATCTCTGGGGTCATCCAGAGAGGACGTCTGCAAAACATACAGTTTGATCATAAGAATCAGCTTCTATGAATCAGGGCCAGAACTTCCTGTTTGCTGATATAGCCTACCGACTGGTTTACAATCTTCCCTTGATCCATGACCACAAGCGTCGGGATACTCATCACGCCGAACCTTGATGCCAGTTCCGGCTCCTCATCAACGTTCAACTTGCAAACCTTCACATCATCCACTTCCCCGGCTACTTCTTCTACGATAGGCGAAAGCATCTGGCAAGGTCCGCACCAGGCGGCCCAGAAATCAATCAGCACCGGCTGATCTGAATTTAAAACTTCGTTATCAAAATTATCTTCTGTTATTTTTGTCACTGCCATAATTCGTTTCCTTTCTACAAAAAGTGTATCGTCTCAATCATAATATTGAGCTCTAACCGTTTTTATCATACCATGTTAAACCCATAAAATCCATGAAAAAATTAGGATGATCGAACAAAACGAAGAATCATGGTTACCATTCACGAGGTAGTGGATAGCTCATATGAGGACAAAAACAGTCCTCAACAGTTCTATTACATGCTAAAAAGCCGTTTTGAAGATTTTGGCATGTATGTTCTCTGTTTATTTACATGCCAAAAAGCTATTTTTAGAAATTTAGCATGTATAACCCTATTTATTTGATTCCGTGCATCTGGCTCATACGTATGAAAACGCGGGGATTGGAAAATGAACCACAGAAACAACGGAGCCAAGTCAAAACTTTAATGGTACTTCATGGCCTTGTGTGAGCAGATATCATTTTGCCCTACTTATGTACTTCTATATAATCTACCACCCCATGCAGCACGAGATCCTGCATAACCGTGCTGAGTTCTTTTACACCGATGTCCTTATTTTTTTCATTCCAATGCTGCAAAAGACCAAATACTGTGGAATTGATAAAGCTTACCAGGTAATCAAAATGAGGCACATCTGTCGATATCGGAGAATGCGCCATTACAATCGGCACCAATTCGGCTTTCATTTTCGAAAAAAACCGGGGTCTCCGTTAGGTCCGATCAAAATATAAATCTTCTCATCAATGGCAGCAAATATGACCGGAAACAGTTTCTCCAATGATTCATTTTCCGGCATTATCCGCAAAATCTTCTGTTTTATATCATCCAACAAGTATCTCTCAACGTAAGACAACAAATCATCCATATCCAAAAAATATTCATAAAATGTACTGCGATTATATCCCGCGCGCTTCGCAAGTTCACTGACAGCAATTTTAGGAATCGGCTTTTCCTCTGCCAGTTCCCAGAGGGCGTCCACAAATTTTTGCCGTGTCTTTGCTGTGATTTCCGGCTGTTTTTTCATCAGATATCCTTTCTTGATCAAAGATGGCGAATCGTGACCATCCGACACTTGAAAAGCGATTGATGGTTGATGGTCCGTTTCTCCTTAAAGTATAATGTATTGTACAACAGATTGTCGGACGTAGTCAAGGACCGCGGAAGTTGCTCATGTTAAGCGCGTCTGACATTGAATCATATCTAACATTAAATCATTCTGAATTTACTAAAAAATCATACGAATTTTGTCGGGAGGAGTACGTACACATGAAGAAAAAGGGGAGAAAATGGATGACTGTCATATGCAGCGTAATCGGGATATTTGTTCTTGCCATCATTGGCATTTTACTTTATTACAATAAAGCATTTGCAGAAGCTCTGGATATCACTGCAGAGATGGACAAAGAGGGTGATGATTACTATTTCCATGGTGACAGTAACATTGGATTTATCATTTTCTCCGGAGCCAAAACCGATGATCGGGCTTACGCGTATCTGGCGAAACTGCTGCACGATAATGGACACACTGCAGTGATTCCAAAACAGTTATTTCACATGAGCTTGTTTGGAACTAATCACGGTCTGGAAATCATGGCGTCACATCCTGAAATAGAAAAATGGATTTTAATCGGTCATTCACTGGGCGGAATGCCCGTCAGCCGTATTGCCGCCGCAAAACCGGACCAATTGATCGGCGTGGCCTATCTGGCGACCTTTGTATCGGTCGATCTGTCAGATCTGGACATCTCCGCGATTCGGATTACCGCAGAAAATGATGGCATCATGAACAATGAGTATATGGAACGCTACGATGACAATCTGCCGGAAAACTCCGTCAGCATTATGCTGGAAGGTGCCAACCATCAGGGATTCGCCGCATACAAATCTTCTTCAGGACGTGATGGGGAAGCCACCATTTCATGGCAGGAACAAAATGAACGGTCCATACAGCTCATTTTGGACTTTTTTGACGAACAAATCCGGGAAACGGCTTCCAAATGAGCTCGGTATTCTGCGTTGCACAGTGATAGCGCAGTTTAGAATCGCAGCAATCCTTCAAAAGCTAAGAGGATGTGATATATATGAAGGAAGAACTAGAACAGGCTTATCAGATTATCCGTGACTACGGTGATGATTCTCAGCACTATCTGACATTGAACCTCGAAAACCACTTTTTCTTTGGCAGCAGTATCTGCGGGGTCATCCCCTATACGCTTGTCGGCAAAAGAGCGATGAGCCAGGGCGACCCGGCCTGCAGCCCAAAGGACCGGCAACAACTAATTGACGAATACATATTATTTTGTAATAAAAAGGGATATAAAGCCGTCTTCAACTCTGTCAGCAGCGATGTGGCGAACATGGTGCCTACACAAAATTACTGTGTGCTCAAATATGGAGAAGAAGCAATATTGGATCTGGAAAAATACACTCTAGCCGGCGGAAAAAAAGGTTCCCTGCGCAGAAATGTAGCGAAACTTGACAGAGTGGGAATTATATCGGAAGAATATCATCCTGCAGTCAAACGTGATTTTATTTTAGAGAATGAGATCTCGGAATTGGAAGAGCAATGGTTTTCGAACAAAAAGTTAAAGCTTACGTACTCCGTCGGCGACCTCCAATTTGATCACCCTTATGGCAGACGCTACTTTCTGACCAGAGAAGCGGAAGGAAATATCCTGACCGTTCTTTCTTTCCTGCCATATAAAAAAGATAAGGGATATTGCGTGGATGTGATGTATCGAAAGCTGGATGGGCCGACCGGGGCCATGGAACACGCGATCATTTCGGCGGCGATGAAAATGAAAGACGAGGGAGTGGAGGAAGTAAGCCTGAATATTGCTCCTCTTGCAGGAATCGATATTACAAAGCCAGATACCGAAAAAGCAGAAATATTAATGTATGAAATCTTCGAAAATATGGATTTTGGCTATGACTTCAAGAACCTTTACCGGTTTAAAAGTAAATTTGACCCCTCCACATGGAAACCACGCTATCTGGTCTATGACCGAAGGATTCCACTTGTGAGACTGGCAACTTCCATCACGGATACCAAAGGAGCGACAGATATGGGCCTTTATATGCGATATAAAAGATTTTTCATATCATTATTCCTGTTCCCGAACCGATACAAAGAATCGCAGAAATGACGAATGACAAATAACGAGTGATAGAGAGAGGCAATTACTCCTCTCGCATATTCAATCGATATCCGACGCCGCGCACGGTCTCGATAATCTTCGGTTTCTTGCTGTCCCGCTCAATCTTGTCACGGATGCGGTTAATGTGAACCATGACGGTGGCGCTGTCTCCCATATAACGGAAGCCCCATACGGCCTCAAAAAGCTGTTCCTTGGAAAAAATCGTATTCGCGTGTTCTGCCAGGAAGGCCAGCAGTTCGTATTCCCGGTTTGGAATCTTGATCTCCTGTCCATCCTTATATACCCTTCTTGTGCTTTTCAGAATGCGGATATTATCGATGACAATCTCATCCTCACCAGGATCGACTTTCTCGACCCCGGAGGCATTCCGCTCGAATTGTCGGAGATTCGCGCCCACCCGCGCCACCAGTTCTATGGGATCGAATGGTTTCGTTATGTAATCGTCTGCTCCGATATTCAGACCACGAATCTTGTCTAAGGGATCGGTTTTTGCTGTCACCATGAGGATGGGCATCGTATAATGCATGCGAATCTCCTTACAGATATCATAACCGTTTTTTCCAGGGAGCATCACATCAAGAAGGATCAAATCAAACTTTTCTTCACGAAGAATCTCATCTATATGGTTACCGTCACCCAAAACCCGTACCGCATATCCGTTGCTTTCCAGATATATCTGTTCCACCATGCGGATAACTTCATCATCCTCCACTATTAAAATATGATATGTTTTATTCGTGTCCATTCTTTTCCTCCTTACAGGCAGCAGGAAATGTCATCGTAATCTCTAATCCCTGGTTATTCCGTACTCCAACTGTTCCGTCCATGGCCTCCGTAAAACACTTTACAATTACAATAAGAAGTCCGAATCCGTTTCCATCCTCCGGATTTCTCAGCTCGACAGAATGAATTAAAATCATATGGAAGTTTAAAATACATTAAGTATTACTTCATAAATTATAAATATAAATATATCCTATATTTTACATAACGCCGCATCTGCCATGCCGCTGTCCTTTAATATAGGATAATAAATTAGTTTACAAATGTAAACATACGATACAGTACATACAATTATATAACACATCATAGGGTGTGAAACCTAAATTTAATCTAAATTTTTTTACGTTTTTCTGACGATGATGCTTTTCATTGCATTATCATGGTCGCATAGATGGCTGCTCCACAAGCTGCTTCTTCCTTAAATTCCGCCAAAGAAAGCGTTGCCCCAAACTTTTTTCGGCAGATATCCAGCAATACCGGATTCCTCCGGAAACCGTTACCGGAAACTACCAGCCGTTCCGCCTCGACACCTGTACCAGCATGCATCGTCTCATACATTTCATACAACTCCTGGGCCATCCCCTCCAGAACACCGTAAGTCAGACTTTCTGGCGTGAAATTATCTTCGCTCAGGTTGGTGAGGCTGCCACGCAGCGCCGGGTTGATTCTCGTTCCGCTATAGGTGGTACGTAATATCACCTTATCTTTCACTTTCTTTCCCTCTTCTGCCAGCTTGCCCATCAAATCGTACTGAGAGGACACCGACGCCTCACAGTGCTGCAGATAGCTTCGAAAAAAATGCTCTAAACCCGCATAGGCTCTTCCTCCGCATAAAGAAGAACCAACCAGCAGATACTCACCTTCTAAAAACGGTCGCGCTTCGATACCCGGTTCCTCGAAATACTGATTGGAAAGCACAGATAGCTGTCCGCCGGTCCCCATATTCAGCAAAACCGTATTTTTGTTCATGCCCACAGAACCTAAAAAACTAGCCTGATTGTCACCAATCGCCACTGCGACCGGAATCCCCTGGTAAGTCCCCAAAGAAGTAAAATCATCTGCAAGCTGGGGCAGAATACAAATATCTATCCCCACCTTCTCCAGCGCATTCCGGCAAAAAGCAAGGCATCGGCTGTCAAAAAACCCCATGCTGGCGGCATTACTTCCATGAACCAAAGGCGTTTTCCTTCCCGCCAGAGTCATCCCAAGATAATCACTGATCGTACAAAGTGCAGCCGCCTCCGGCGGAACCAGGCCATGTCGGAGATTATACAGATGCGTGACCAGGCCATAGCCCGTGGCTGCCGAAAGGCTCGTCTCCTCCAGCACAGAATCCACCAGGGATTTCTCTGATTTTAATTTCATCGGTTCCGATTTCCTTGATTCTAATTCCTCTGCCTCTGTTTTCTCTGATTCTGATTTCTTAACCTCTGATTTCTCTGGCTCTGTTTTCTCTGCCTCCGTTTTTTCTGGTTCTATGGGAAGATTACCACGTCCATCCTGCCACGTATAAAGAGGGCTGCAATGCTTTCCCTTTCCGTCAACGTAAACGATGCCATGCATCTGTCCCGTCAGCCCGATTGCCTCCGCGTCTGGATAACGAGCCAATAATTCATCTGTCAGTTTAATGGTTTTTCGTAAAATAATCTCAACATCCTGTATCCGTTCCCACTCGTATCCTGTTTTTATAAAGCTGTCATTTTCCACGTTTTTTCGCTTCAATGACCTGTTTATGATTCACATCAAATACGACCCCACTGATTGTAGTCGTTCCAATATCGAGTCCGATCGCTTTCATAGTTCCATATATCTCCTGGTTATAATCATTTTTTGAATCTTCCTGCAAATCCTTCTATAATTGTCTGTTCACAGGACGTCTCCTGGCTCAAGTCTTATATACTGTTATCTTTTTGAGGATTTGCCGGTTCTGTACGTATGTCTACAAAATTTTCCCACAGTTGAAATGGCACTTGTAAAAGTGAAACAGTATCCCGTTTCCATACGTAAGCCTGCCGAATTTTCTCACAGACCATTTTGAGAATCTTGCCAATTCAATGCATACCGCCATGTTCCCTATGCACCATTTTGATCTATTCGCTGTCAAAATCCCAAAATCTCGTCTGCCATATCAGCGAACAATCACTCTCAATCTCTCTTTCTCAAAACCAACACAAACAGCCTTCTGGGAGACGACCGGCTCGCCGTCAGTATGAACAAACATTGGCGTCTTGGTCTTGATCTCCAGCTTCTGGCAACGATACAGATTCACTCCTTTGAATCCTACATGCTTGCCGAAAAATGCCGTAGGGAGCAGGCAGAGTATCTTCAGCTTCGGTATATCAGAAACAATCATCACGTCCAGAATCCCGTCTCCCGGCACAGCGTCGGGACAGAACTGAAATCCCCCTCCTTCGTAAGGGAGATTCATAAACGCGGCGAAATATGCTCGGTGAAAAAATGTTTCTTTTCTGCCCTCTGTATCTGTCAATCGAATCTTCATGGGAACCGGTTTATCCTTCTTGAGCCGGTCGAGAGCTACCACGGCATAACTCATCTTGCCCAGATTCAACTTATTTAATATGATTTTCCACGGAGAAACACAGACCTGATGACAGACTCCGGCGTCAAAACCAATCCCCGCGCTGACCACAAAGCGGCGACGTTTCCCTTTGTATTTCAGTACCCCAATATCCATCGCAAGAATCTCCGTAGGAGACAGAATATTTTCCAGAGCCTTCTCGACTTTCATCGTCATACCTGCGCCCCGAGCGAAATCATTACTCGACCCGATGGGTATGTACCCAAGGACAACTTTATCCAAAGATGAAATGCCATTTACAACGCCATTTACCGTTCCATCTCCACCCAGGACGATGATGGTCTTCTCCTGGCCGTCTGCTGTCACCCAGGCCGCCATCTTCTCTGCGTCATGACGTCCACTGGTAAGATATAGTTCATAATCAATATTTCGTTCTTGCAATATCGGACGCAATGTCTTCCACACCTTACCGCCCATCCCCGACCGGGCTTTCGGATTCACGATAAAAATATATTCCATACCACGTCGCCTTTCATTTATCAAACCGTCAAAGTATACAGACCATCTAAACCGGTTATGTACTCTTTCGCAATCTATGTATCAATGCACCATTAAAATTATTATATCAAATGAATTATACACATACCGGGAATCAAAAGCAATGATTATTAAAGCTTTGTTATGATATAAAAAATTACGCCTTGGCATATCCATCGCGGAATGTTTAAACGAAATTTCCTTAAAACCAAAAAAAGAGGCTTCAGAAATCTCCCGAAGCCTCTTGCAAATCATAGTTACGACCTAGTATAACGTCTTCAAACTAAGTCAATCTTTCTGCTAGTTTGTAGCAATAATCTCTTTTTTGTTATAGGACCCACATGCTTTGCACACTCTGTGAGGCATCGTTAACGCGCCACACTTGCTGCATCTAACTAATGTAGGAGCAGTCATCTTCCAGTTTGCTCTACGACGGTCCCTTCTTCCTTTGGAAGATTTATTCTTTGGACAAATTGACATGGTCACACCTCCTCTTGCACAATATCGATACAGACGCTCAAATGTGAATGTATACGCTAAACGATTCGTTACCGTCCGTTTCCGAAACAATACCGATTCGTCTTATGGTTGAAAGCTTTGAAAGATATCCTGGATCGCCGCCATTCGCGGGTCGAGCACCTGTCGGTCACAATCACATGTCCCATGATTCAGGTTCGTCCCACAGACACTGCACAATCCTTTACAATCCTCTTTACAAAGAATCTTTGTCGGAAGTGCAACTACAATCTCGTCAGTGACGAGCTTGTCCACATCCACTATACATCCATCCATGAAAGTGATATCCTGGGCGTCTCCAACATCATCTGTTATCTTGTCCGGATTCCACCTAAAATCCACTCGAATGGGAAATGTCATCTCCACTTCATCCAGGCAACGGTCACATGGAATCAGCAGACGTATCTCAGTCTCTCCAAAAACATGAACCTCTTCCTGTTCTTTCGCTATCGTCAAGACAAATGTCTCTTTATGGCCGACAGGATAACTGCCCTGTTTTAATTCACGCACATCAAAATCAGGCGCGACCTCATACTCTCTGGTAACAGATGGATTGGCTAAGATCTCCGATATATTAATAGTCATAATATCAGCAACCTTTCGTATTCACACCTTGTTTATTATACACAGGTGATTTTCCTTTGTCAAGAAATTTATAAATCGCTTGAAAAATTTTTACGCTCTTCAGTTACTTTTCACGGGGTAGTTGTAATCTCCCAGTGAATAGACTATAGATTTGTACTTGTAATTATATAATGTACCAATAAATATCAATGCCATCAATTCACGCTTCTCATGCAGACCGATTTCTCGATTTTAGCATTTTGGTCTGACTTTTTTCTTCCTCCGGGCAGACCGATTTCTTATTTTTGGCATTTTGGTCTGATTTTTTCCCTCCGAACAGATCCAATTTCTCAATTTAACCGTTTTAACTCGTTCATTTTTATTCAGCTACGGATTATTTCAAACTTCTGTCATTTTTCGCCTGCTCATGAGTTATCCCCTACCCCATGAATAGTTACGCTCTTCATGTTACTATTCACGGGGAGATGGGTGAATGTTATCACTCATTTCTTCTGTACGGACTTTTTTTATAATTCTTCTGTTTTGGTACGTACGTTTCTCCTGTCTATACGGACGGATTCTGTGATTTTACTGTTTTAGTACGTACGTTTCTCCCTTCTGTACGGACAGATCCTGTGTTTTTACTGTATTGGTACTTACATTTCTCCCTTCTATACGGGCGGATTCTGTAATTTTACTGTTTCCATCTGTTCATGGATTATCCTACTCTCCCATGAACTATCCACTATCCCATAAATAGTAACCCCTTTTGAAAAATTTCAATATTTTTCCAAAATTAACAATTGAAAACAGGACAAATCTGTGTTAAGCTATCAATGAAAAACATCTAAGATATATGATGGTATCATGAAAAGGTGGTGGTCACATTGGGAGCATATGCTGACAATGAATCTACTGCTAATGATAAAAGACCTGTAAATAAGGTCAATACACCGTATGATGATGTATTCCGTACCATGACGAATAATTGCAGACCACTCTTGATTCCCTTGATCAACGAGATCTTCGGTGAAAATTACACAGGAGAGGAGGAGATTTTCCCTTCTCCCAACGAACATTTCCTGAATAAACAAGATGGCATCGAGGATAAGAGGATTACAGACAGCAGTTTTATCATCACAGGTACGGATAGTAAAAAGTACTTAATGGAATGTCAATCCCACCCCGACAGCAGCATGCTCAACCGGATTTTTGAGTATGACACACAGATTGCCCTGGATGAAGGGAACGTTACACAGGATACGTTAAAGGTCACGATTCCTTACACGGCAATCCTCTATCTCCGGGCGAATCAATCCACACCCGACAGACTGCATATAGAGATTACTACACCTGACGGGATGACCTCGTTCGATGTTCGGATCATAAAAATCACGGATTACAGTCTGAATGACATTTTTGAAAAGAATCTGTTGTTTTTGATTCCATTTTACATCTTTCATTATGGGACCAAAAAGCAGCTGG
>JAJQDO010000090.1:0-9468 GCA_021202175.1 Clostridiales bacterium
AGAAGGAGACGATGATACCGGCCGAGATTGTTGCTGTTCCAGACAGGCCAACATTGGTCACGCCAAACCAGAGCAACAATGCTCCTACTACAGCCAGCAGTACGTACAGGAGATTACCGAGGTTATTTAAAATCGGGCCTAAGATATTTCCATTTATGTTGGCCGCCTTCCCGTCCTCGAACAGCTGTTCATTTTTTTTCAGGAAATCTGCCTTGCTGTCTTCTTCATGGCAAAAGACCTTTACCACCTTCTGCCCGTCCATGATTTCTTCGATGAAGCCTTCCTCATCGGCCAGAGATTTTTGCTGGGCTACCATATAATTTGAGCTCGCTCCACCGAATTTCCTGGTAACCAAAAGCATAATGGCGGCAAAAATACATACCAGCAATGTCAGCCACAGGCTGTAATATAACATAAGGAAGAGGATGGACAGGATGGTGAGAGATACCTGGAAAACCTGGGGCAGGCTCTGTCCGATCATCTGGCGGATGGCGTCTGTATCATTGGTGTAAGTACTCATGATGTCCCCATGTGCGTGCGTATCAAAATATTTGATAGGAAGTGTCTCCATACGGTCAAACATATCTTCTCGGAAATGCTTCAATGTTCCCTGGGTAACAATAGCCATAATCCTTGTATAAGTAAAGGATGCTACAACTCCCATCGCGTAAAGGATGCCCATAAATGTAAGGATGGATAGCAGCTTACTCCATACAGACGACATGCCTGACGTGATGCCAGGTGTGATGCACTCGTCAATCAGACGTTGCAGGAAAGCAGTAGAAACAACGGATGCCAGGGAACTGATGACAATACAGATCATAACAACGATCAAATGCACCGGATAATAGTGAAATAAATACTGAACCAGCCGGGGAAAGGTGCCGGGCTTTGTGGATGAACGTTTTTTCATTTCAGGCCACCTCCTTACTTTTAGTCTGTGTTTCATAGGCTTCCCAGTAGATGCCGTGCTTTTCCAGCAGTTCTTTATGGGTTCCCTGTTCCACGATTCTGCCGTCATCCAGCACCAGGATACAGTCCGCGTCCTGTACAGAGGAAACTCTCTGGGCGATAATAATTTTTGTCGTATCCGGGATATAATTATGAAAGGCCATCCGTATCAAGGCATCCGTTTTCGTGTCGACTGCTGAAGTGGAATCATCCAGAATCAGAATCATCGGATTTTATAACAAAGCTCTGGCAAAGCAAAGTCTCTGTTTATGAACACCTGACACATTTGAACCACCTCGTTCAATGTAGGTGTCATATTTATCGGGAAATTGCTCGATAAATTCCTCCGCCTGTGCAGCCCTGCAGGCAAGAACCAGTTCTTCATCGGTGGCCTCTTTATTTCCCCAGCGAAGATTTTCCTTTATCGTGCCGGAAAATAAAACATTTTTCTGCAGCACAACGGCCACCGCGTCACGGAGTGTGTTCAGGTCATATTCTCGCACATCATATCCGCCGACACGGACGCTGCCTTCGCTGGCATCATATAATCGGGAAATCAGCTGAATCAATGTGGTTTTGGAAGCACCGGTGCCGCCCATGATGCCAATGGTCTGTCCGGAACTGATTTGCAGATTCACATCCGCCAGAGCCGCCTTTTCGCTTTCCGCATGATAGCGGAAAGAAACGTGATCAAAGCAAATGCTTCCATCCGGAACTTCTGTCCGTCCGTTTTCCGGAGAAGTCAGCGTGCTGTCCCAGGTAAGAACTTCTACGATACGATGGCCAGATTCCACTGCCATACTGGTCATCACAAATACCATGGAGAGCATCATCATTGAAGACAAAATCTGTATGCCATAGTTAATCAGAGAGGAAAGCTGACCGGTCGTGAGGCTTGATCCGGCGGTGTTGATAATAATATTCGCTCCGAAAAAGCTGACCAGCATCAAAGCAGTATAAATACAGAGCATCATAAATGGATTATTGATGGCAAGGATTTTCTCCACATGAGTAAAATCCCTGCAAACTTCCTCCGCTGCACGACCGAATTTCTCTTTCTCGTAGTCCTCACGCACAAAAGACTTTACCACACGAATCGCCGACACATTTTCCTCTACGGAATTGTGGAGCGCGTCATATTTTTTGAAAATCCGTCGGAATATAGGGGAAACATGAATCGCGATTCCAAAAAGCACCAGGCCCAAAATCGGCAGAAGCACCAGGAAAATCAGTGACATCCTGATGCTGATCGTCAAGCACATGATCATGGAAAATACGATCATCAACGGGGTACGAATCGCAATACGGATAATCATCTGATACGCATTTTGCACGTTGGTGACGTCGGTTGTCATCCTCGTCACCAGGGACGATGTCGAGAAATGGTCTATATCCGCAAAGGCAAAATCCTCTATCTTAAAAAACAGATCCTGCCGCAGATTTTTTGCGAAACCGCAGGAAGCTATCGCGGCCATCCTGCCGCTGGCAATTCCACAGGCAAGAGAGAGCAATGCCATGATTACCAGGATGACAGCCAGTTTCAAAATCGGCTTAATGGCTTCCCCGGTCATCTGGTCGATCAGCTTTGCCATAATGAGAGGCAGCAGACATTCGAGAGCAACCTCCAAAGACACAAAAAGCGGTGCGTAAAGAGATTCTTTCTTATATTCTCGCACGCTTTTTAATAATGTTTTTAACATATTGAAAAACCTTCCTTTCTATTTTTAGTTATAGTAAACGACTTTATGTCGTTTAGTATTGCGCCGATCGCAGGTTGAGTAAGCAACCATTCCTTGTGCGATCGTGTGCATCATCTTTATAGTGAACGACAAATTTTTTTGTCGTTCACTATAATAAAATAGATACATTGTTTACTTAAAACTTAAACACATAAAATTAACAGCACGAAATTGATATCATGCATTTGATATGCTCAAAATCAACACCCGATTTTTGGTTTGAATCGGGCATGGATTATAGTGTATCTTTGACTTTTAAAAGCAGCTCGTAGAATAGTTTCCGCTCTTCCTCATTTAAATTGGACAGCAGAAAATGTTCCGCTTCCTTCATATCGGATTCTGCCGTGTCACAGAGCGTACTGCCCTTTTCCGTAAGCTGGATGTACTTTAACCGTTTATCCTCCGCGGGAACAAAACTGGAAACCAGGCCTTTCTTCTCCAGGCGAATAACAATGCCGGCGGCCGTGGACTGCGCTACTTTGAAATGTTTCTCCAGTGTTTTAAGCGGCACGGCATCGGTCTGCATCTGTTTGAGTTCCATCAGCATGTTCATCTGCATAAATGTGATTCCGTGGATGCCAAGATGCTGATTCGCTCTTTTTTCCATCTTATCATTGATGTACTTAATTAAGGCAGCACAATCATTATATTCCTGCACTATATCAACCACCTCGCTTTCTCTAGGGGTCATTATAGCAAATAAAAAAGCATGCTGTCAATAGCGTGCTTTTGGATTAAATTTATGATAAATGGATGTTGAAAAAATCTTTTATACGTGATAAAACGAGATGGACAATCTTATTTTCATGGAGAAATAGATAGTTGTTCCTTTATAAAGTTCATATGAAATGATATTCTTAAAGTTCGAGGAGCATTTAAAAGCAGTAATAAACAATCTGGAGAGTGAAAAGTTCTCCAAAGTTAAAAAATGAAAAGACATTACAATGAAGTGGAATAAAATTACCATCGAGACGACGACCGAAGCAGAAGATATGTTAAGTTATGAATTGCAGGAGATGGGCATCGAAGGAGTGGAGATAGAAGACCATGTCCCGTTGTCCGAACAGGACCGCAAGACGATGTACGTGGATCTGCTGCCGGATGAGATCGCCCCGGATGACGGGACAGCTCGTATATCCTGTTATATTGATGAGAAGGAAAACCTTGAGGAGATGGTGGCTCAGATTCAGGCGAAGATACAGGAACTGTCTGCATTCCTGCCGATGGGTAGCGGGAAGATCTCCTTAGACGTGACGGAGGAGGAAGACTGGATTAATAACTGGAAGGCTTTCTTTAAGCCATTTCGTCTTGACGATAACATCGTGATCAAGCCGACGTGGGAGACGCTGGAAGAGAAGAGAGAGGACGATATCGTCATTGAGATTGACCCGGGGACAGCGTTTGGCAGCGGCTCTCATGAGACGACGAAGCTTTGCATCTCTCAGTTGAAGAAATATATCAAAAAGGATATGGAACTGCTGGATGTGGGGACGGGCAGCGGTATCCTGTCGATTATCGGACTTAAGCTCGGTGCCGATCATGCGATGGCGACGGATATCGACCCGAATGCTATCCGTGCGACGGAAGAGAACTTTGCCATCAATGGCGTGACAGATGGGCAGGCCGAGGTGCAGCAGGTGAATATCCTTGATGAAGCGGAAGCGCAGGCGTTTTATGAAAGAAATGACGGTAAAAAATACGATGTTATCGTGGCCAATATTCTGGCAGATGTCATTATGCCGCTTTCCGGGCTGGTGACACCTCTGTTAAAAGAAGGTGGCGTATTTATCGCTTCCGGCATCATCAACACCATGGAAGAGGCCGTGATGGAAGCAATGTTGTCCAATCATCTGGAGATTCTGGAGATTCATCACATGAAGGATTGGGTCAGCATTACGGCAAAGCCAGGTGTCTGAGTTGTTCCATGAAACAACTCTGATTCAGTAAGGTTATCTTCCCGAAAGTGTCACCGAGGCGTAGAATACCTGGTCCTCAAAATGGAACTGCACCGAGCCGTGATATCTTTTGGCGATAGAGCGCACAGAGACCGTGCCGACGCCATAGCCGTCGTGGTGGGTGGAGAGGAATCGCCCATTTTTCATGACGGGCTCAATCAGGCAGGAGTTATCCACCGCCAGATCGACAAAAGAGCCTTTGGTACGGGCGAGTACGTGGATGTATGCTGCTTTCGTCTGCCCGATTTTCTGGCAGGCAGTGAGTGCGTTTTCCAGGAGATTTCCCAGAATGGAACAGAGGTCGGACTCGTCTACTGGCAGGGACATAGGCATATCCATTCCCACGGTAAAGTCGATGCCGGCCTTTTCCGCTTCTTCCGCATAATAGCTGACGATGGTGTTGACCGCGTAATTTTTACAGTAAGAACGGACGGTGTTCGGAGGTTGCATTTGCTCATAACTGGCCATGTACTTTCGCAGACCGTCTAAATCGTCTGCTGCGAGGAATCCGTTCACGACCTTCAGATGGTGCGACAGATCGTGTCGTGCCCGGCGGGTTTCTTCCATATGGCGGCTGATCTGATTATATTGGGTGCGCTGCAGGGCAAGAAGGTATTCCTGCTGTGCAGCCCGTTCTCGCATTTCAGTTTCACGGCGTATCATATCAAATGTGTAGAGCAGAACGTAAAAAAAGGCGAACATGCCGACCATCATCAATACACGGGAAAAGAAAAAGCGAAATTGCTGTACATTTTCCGGGGATAGATCCGAAGTATATAGCAGGACGATGATTGTGATAAATAGAGGCATAACCCAGACGACGCGCCAAAAAGCAGGAGCATCTGTCTCAAAGACGCGTTCTTTCATTTTTCGAAGAAACAGGAGCATTGGCGGTGTGGTCAGGCAGAGCAGGACAAAGGCGATGACGATACTTCGTGGACTGACGAAGTTGAGGTTTGGGCTATAGAATAAAAGGCTTTCCACATAAAAAGTCGTGCCACACACCATGGTCAGGTAATCCAGGTTAAATATATACAGGAAGAGAAGCTTCCATGGGTCGGCTTTGATGCTGACCAGAAAGAGCAGCAGACTGAAAAAAGCTGCGATAAATTCTGTCATTCGCGCGATGGTCCCGTATCCCTGGGTGGTCAGGATGGCAAAACTAAAACAATACAATAATAGTGTGCCGGTAACGAATAATGCAACAATCCATCTTGGAAAACGAAACTCGCTGCGGAAAGGGTAGTAGTCCAGCCACAGATATGGAAATGAGCTGAGTATCTCGAATACGAAAGCGGTCAGAAAAGTCATGGTTATCTCCTTGTCACTTCATTCCTATTTTCTCCGATATGCTGCTGATTACGTGCAAGGATTCGAAAAGTCTATTGCCAGACAGCAGCTGGTTATGTGTCGAAAAAACAGGAATGTCTTTTGTAATATCATCTTATTTGTCTTTATATTTTTTCTTATGATTTTTAGTCGTAATAATCATTTTATATCTTCCGATATATAAAATTGGCATATGAAATGTAAAAATGGGATATTTGCTTCCCGATTATCATTCTATCAGAAGTCTGGCCCTGAGGCAAAGATTTCTTTTTTTTATACTATATATTACCGTTTAACTCAAAAAATGACCGTTTAGCACAAATGGATTGATTCTAAAATGGAATTCGATTACACTTAACCGTATCGAAAAGGACACGTTTTGGAACATTCTTGTATGGAGCGTGGTTACAGGAACGATACATTTTAATCGCGTGGATATGCCTGTTTGGTTTAGAATATATCGAAGGTATGACGTGAGTATCTTTAGCTGCGTGGATATGTGTCTGCATAGAGCATATTGTGGGAATGACGGAAGGTAGTTCTTGTATGCTATTGTGATAAAAAATGATAAGAAATAAGTCCGAGAGGGGGTGTATGGATGGTTCGATTCGTTTTGTATGCGGACAGAGATGAGGATATCGGGGAATTGAGCGGAATGTTGCAAAGCGCCACACGCCGAAGGGGTGAATGGGCTCTGGTGCAGTCCTTTACCGGAACAGAGGCGTTGCCGCATTTTCTGCATTTTGTAGAGTCTAATCCCTATCTTATCATGGTGGTCGCATCTTTTGGAGAGCGAGGGCGTGAGATCGCAGCCCGCATCCGTAAAAATAACGCGGAGGCTCGGATGCTTTGGTTTTCCGGAGAAGAGAACAGTTTATTTTCTTATCAGGTACATGTGAATTGTTTCGGGTTGTTGCCTGCTTCCATGGAAACGATTGAGACAGCGTTGGATTCGTGTGGGATATTCGCAGTGAATACATAGGCAGGGCCGTAATAAAGAGTAACAAAATCAGTTCAAATATAATGTATCATGGAAAGGAGAATAAGAATGAAAGGAAAGAAAAGATGGAATAAGTGGAGGAAAAAGGAATGGAAGGCCAGGACCAGAGCCCTTTTGATGGTTTTGTTAACCTGTATCTATATCACAGGATGTGCCACAAGCACCTCGTCAACGGGAGAGGGAGCGACAGGAGAGGAATCCACGGCAGAAGAAACTTCCAGTTCCCTTTCTTCCCTGAACGCGGAGCAGAAAGGGGCGACAGATATCAGAGGGGAGAGGTACAGTTGGTGGTGTGAAGTGGTTTATGTTGAGGATGATTCGGAATATGAATTCTCGAATAAGGGTCTGATTGACGCGCCGGAGACGCTGGAGCTGACCGATGAGGAAGGAAATGTCATCTGGTCCCAGGACGCGTATGATTTCCTTGATTATGATGAGGAATCGCCGGATACAGTGAACCCGGGACTCTGGCGCAATGGTTCTTTGAATCATTTATATGGACTGTACGAAGTTTCGGAAGGCATTTACCAGGTACGTGGGTATGATATGGCGAACCTGACTGTGGTAGCGACCGACACCGGATGGGTGGTTTTTGATACTACGATGACTTCCGAATGTGCCCAGGCGGCGATGCAGCTGATTGAAAAGAATCTTGGGGAGCGGCCTGTAAAAGCAATTGTCATCAGCCATTCTCATGTGGATCATTACGGTGGCATGGGAGGCGTGGTCAGCGAGGATGAGGTGGCAGATGCCAGCCTGTCGCTGGAAGAGCAGATCGCTTCGGGAAAGGTTCCGATTATTGTGCCAGAAGGATTTCTGGATGCCGTCACATCGGAAAATGTTTATGTGGGCGCGGCCATGACCAGAAGGGCGACGTATCAATATGGCAAATTGCTGGAAGAAGATGAGGAAGGCAGTATCTCTGTCGGTATCGGTACCGGCCAGTCTACGGGAAGCGTTACCTTCTATGAGCCGACCTATGAAGTGACGGAAACCGGAGAAACTATCACCATCGATGGACTGGAAATGGAATTTCAGCTCACGCCGGGCACGGAGGCGCCTGCGGAGATGAATACCTATTTCCCGGAATATAAGGCACTATGGATGGCAGAAAACTGCACGGCGACATTACATAATCTTTACACGCTTCGCGGCGCGGAAGTCCGCGATGGAAACGACTGGGCGAAATTTATCAATGAGACAAAAACGCTTTACGGCGATAAGACGGATGTCATCTTCCAGTCCCATAACTGGCCGCATTGGGGTGAAGAATTTATCGATGAATATCTGACAAACACTGCCGCTGAATACAAATATATCAACGACAGAACCCTGATGTACATCAACCTCGGTTATACCTCCGATGAGATATCCAATATGATCGAATTGCCGGAGGCACTGGCGAAGATTTGGTACACGAGACAGTATTACGGCACAGTAGCTCACAATGCCAAGGCGGTTTATCAGAAATATATGGGCTGGTACGATGGTAATCCGGTCAACTTAGACCCATTGACCCCGACGGAAAGCGCGGAGAAGTGGATGGAATACCTCGGAGATACCGATAAGGTTCTGGAAATGGCGATGGAAGATTACGAGGCAGGAGAATATCAATGGGTGGCGGAAGTGACGAATGTTTTGGTTTACGCGGACCCGGAAAATGAATCGGCCCGTTATCTGTGCGCGGACGCTTTGGAACAACTGGGCTATCAGGCGGAATCCGGCGCATGGCGTAATGTCTATCTGTCCGCGGCCTATGAACTGCGCAATGGCAATTCGCAGAGCGAAGTACAGCAGGCGACGCAGAGTATGAACCTTCGCCTGAGTATGACCAGTGAAGAACTATTGGATTATCTGGGTATACTCACGAGTACGGAACTTTCTGCCGACACGGATCTGACGGTCAATCTGAACCTCCTGGATGTGGAAGAGCAGTATGTAATACATTTTTATCATGGCGCGCTCCTTTATTACAGTGATACCACAGCAGACGACGCGGATGCGACACTGACATGTAACAAAGCAGCTCTGTTCTACATCGCTTCCAAAAATGTAGAATCTGCTGCGGAGGTGATTCAGGTAGAGGGGGACGAGAATATTTTGGAAGAGATTATCGGACTGGTGGAGACGACGGACAACACATTCAATATTGTCGAACCGTAATTATACTCATGTAAGTGCGACAGGTTACGGATATTTGACGTTCTTGAATGCCATGAGCATCCGTAGTAAATATTTAGTAGAGCATTAAAAAGGGGACACTTTTACCGATAAAGCGTCCCCTTACGCAGATTTTCTGATCGCCATGAAGTAAAAGCTTCCACCGTATCTTTGATACGACGGCGGCTGCAATATACTTTCTGATTATTCGAAAGCAATACTTCCCCGCTGTCAGAAATTTGTGTGACATGAGAGAAATTGACGATGAGGCCACGTCCACATTCATAGAAACGAGAAGTCTTTGGAAGCAGATTATGTAGCTCAGACATTTTTA
>JAJQDO010000090.1:9478-10752 GCA_021202175.1 Clostridiales bacterium
CGAGACTGCACTTCTCCTTCTGAGGTGTGCAGAAGGATGCCGTTGCGAATCGATTCCGCGAAGACCAGTTCATCCAGAAAGATCAATCGAGAAGCAGCCCCACTGTTTTTTCCGATTTCGCGGATTTCAATGAAAGCAGGTGTGGATATCGATTCCCGCAGACGTTCCATACACCACCCAAGCGCTCTCGATGAGACTGGCTTAACCAGATAATCCAGTGCATGGATGCCGTAGCTTTCCAGTGAAAATCCTGTTTCCGTCGTTGTAAATATGATTGGGATGTGAGTATCAGCTTCTCTTACCTTCCAGGCAGCATCGATTCCGGTTTGCCCTCCCAGAATAATATCAAAGAAAACTGCTTGATAAAGACCGGGACGGAAACCATTAAGGAATTCTTCCGCGTTCCGGAAACGGGATATCTCTGCGTTTTCTTTATTTATAGAACAATTTTCCCGGATACGCTTGGCCAGAAGGTCAAAATCAGAATCCAGATCTTCCACAATTGCAATTTGCATCGCTACCTCCTATGGGGTCAGCCCCCAGGTCAAAAAAGAGAGGACAATCGGCTGCCATCAGAAATACTATGTCTTAAAAAGTGACTAATACAAGATAAATCCGCTTCTATAATAATACAAAATGAAAGGAAAAACAAGATGACAAGAAAGAGAACTATCATAGAAAGGATACTCACTGTGCTCGTCCTGCTGTCTATTGTGCGACAATTTTTTCTGGGAAGTTATCACAACGCATTTCTCGGAATACTGACTTTATTATTATTTATGGTTCCTCACTTGATTGACAGGGCATGAGGCGTTACAATACCGGTGGGGCTGGAAACCGTGATCGTGATTTTTATTTTCTCCGCAGAGATTCTCGGAGAAATCAATGCCTTTTATGTGAAGATTCCAGTGTGGGACTCCATCCTGCATACGACCAATGGATTTTTGATGGCAGCCATCGGGTTTGCCTTGATTGACATTTTTAATCGCAGTGAGAAGTTTTCTATCAAAATGTCCCCTTATTTTGTTGCCTTTGTTGCCTTTTGTTTTTCCATGACAGTAGGCGTTTTGTGGGAATTTTTTGAGTTTGGCATGGACTGGTTTTTCGGGACAGACATGCAGAAGGACTGGATCGTCTCGGCCATTCACTCCGTGAAACTGAATCCGAATGGGGAAAATGTACCGGTCGATGTGGTGGTGCAATCGCTGGTGGTATATGGATAAGAGTGGTATGTGGGAGGTTGCCGGGGTTGCGGCTTCGTGGAGACCTGGAGA
>JAJQDO010000021.1 GCA_021202175.1 Clostridiales bacterium
AGAAGAATCACGAAAACAGTCCGTATCTGATGAGAAAACATACGGACGAAAACAGAAGAATCACGAAAACAGTCCGTATCTGATGAGAAAACATACGGACGAAAATAGAAGAATCACGAAAACAGTCCGTATCTGATGAGAAAACATACGGACGAAAATAGAAGAATCACGAAAACAGTCCGTATCTGATGAGAAAACATACGGACGAAAACAGCAAAATTACAAAAACAGTCTGTACAAAAGAAAAAAGATTATAATATTCAGATTATCTCCCTCCGTGAGTAACTGAGAAAGAAATTCCCAAAGAAAAATTAATTGTAGCCCTTGACATTACTTTTATGTAGCAATATAATAAAAAAAAGCATAAATTATTAGCACTCGATATGGATGAGTGCTAATAATCGCATTAATATTCATGTGAAAGTTAAAACAAAAGAAAGCTAAAAGAGCTTACGAAACGGATGGAAAAACCGAACAGAAATGAATCGATGCGGTTTTTTCATACAAAGGAGGTATGAGGCTATGATTATTATTCCCTATTATAATATTGTAATTGTCCCAGGAATCAGTCTTTATTTTCAAAACGACTATTTTAAGGAGATTGCGCAGGCAAACCCACAAGTGGGCGAAACGGCTGCGCTTCTCATGCTGAAAGAAAACAAGCCGCGCGAAAAGATGGAGGCGGAGGATTTCTATCCCATTGGACTTACCGGCACGATTGAGGCGGTTAATCAGGAAGGAAATGTTAAGATCAGAACCGAAAGCCGCGTTAATATTGAAACGATTGATGTAACCGCAGACAGGATTGATGTGACTCTGAGTAATCGTCAGGATGTGGAAGATCTGACGGAGGAAGAGGCTGAGAAACATTTCGATCAGGTCAGGGGAGCGTTTGTCCACAGCATTCAGAATTCACCGATGGGAATGATTGCCCGCAATTTCGTCAGGCAATGGGATTCTCTCGGGGAGATGGCTGCGTCACTATCTGATCAGATGGTTAATTCTAACGAAGAAAAATATCAGATCCTGGCTGCTGACACACTTTCTGAGCGGACAGAACGCATGGAACAGGCTATTTATCAGTACCTGGAAGCAGACAAAGTGCAAAAGGAAGCGGCGGCTGCTCAACAGAGCATTAATGAAAAGGCATATCGCGAACAGGCGATCCGCAAACAGATTGAGATTCTGCAGAATCAGCTGGACGAGATGCATCCGGAAAATGTGTCTGATGTCAGAAAATTTGAAAAAAAGATCGAAGAAGCGCAGATGAATGAGACGGCTCATGCGGAAGCTGTAAAAGTTTTAAACCGCATGAAGCAGGAGGGACAGGACAGTCATGAATATGGGATGCTGTACGAATACCTTGATTTTATGACATCCCTTTCCTGGAAAAAGGAAGAAATGCCGGCCGTTGACCTGAAGGAAGCCGAAAAAATTCTCGACGCAGATCATTTCGGCCTGGACAAGGTGAAGCGGAGAATCATCCAGCAGCTTGCAGTAATGACACTGAATCAGAAACAGTCCGGTTCCATTCTTCTTTTCGTTGGCGCGCCGGGAACCGGAAAGACAAGCATAGGCCAGAGCATCGCAAGGGCGCTGGGAAGAGCCTATGTGCGCGTGAGCCTGGGCGGTATCCGCGATGAAGCGGAGATCCGCGGGCATCGCCGTACATACGTAGGGGCCATGCCGGGCCGGATTATGGACGGCATCAAGAGAAGCGGCGTATCAAATCCGGTCGTCGTTCTCGATGAAGTAGATAAACTCAGCAGGGATTATAATGGTGATCCGTCCAGTGCGCTGCTGGAGGTTCTTGACCCGGAACAAAACAGTACGTTTACCGATCATTATATGAATGTGCCGTATGATCTTTCCGATGTGCTGTTCGTTTGCACGGCGAATACGACGGACACCATCCAGGAACCGCTTTTAAACCGGATGGAGGTCATCCAGTTCCCCGGATACACTGCTTCGGAAAAATTTCAGATCGCAAAAAGGCATCTGCTTCCGAGAGCGATGGAAGAGATGGGGATTCAGAAGGAAAATATGAAAATCTCCGATGCCGCGCTGCGCGCCATCATTTCCGACTACACCATGGAAGCCGGCGTGCGCGGATTGAAAAAACGGCTGGATACCCTTTGCCGCGCGGTGGCGGTACGCCTGGTGGAAGGAAATCACAGACGTATCTCTGTGACGGCCGGGCAGCTTCGGACTTATCTGGATATGAAACCAATGCAGCATGATCATATTCTGGAGCAAAAAAGACCCGGCGTGGTGACAGGGCTTGCATGGACCCAGGCCGGCGGCGATATTCTGTTTATTGAGACAGTGTTTACGAAAGGTAAGGGAAACGTCATCATCACAGGACAGCTTGGCGACGTCATGAAGGAATCCGTGCAGATCGCAGTCAGCCTTGTGAAAAGCATGTACCCGGATCAGGCGGAAAAATTTGAAAAAAACGATCTCCATATTCACGTTCCGGCCGGGTCTGTGCCGAAAGACGGTCCGTCAGCAGGAATCACGCTTACAACCGCAATCGCCTCTCTTGTGACGGGTAAAACGGTCTCGCCAACGATCGCGATGACGGGCGAAGTATCTCTGCGCGGCTGTGTGATGCCGATCGGAGGGCTTCCGGAGAAACTGATGGCAGCGCAGAGGGCAGGCATCACAACCGTCTTTATTCCGCAGGAAAATAAAGACGACCTTGATGAAGTTGCCTCGGAAGTAAAGAGAAATCTGGAAATCATTCCGGTGCATATGGTATCAGATGTGTTGGAAAAAACGGGACTTCCTGCGCCAGACTTTTCTTTGGACTCTGAGGAGAAATAAAACAGCATATCCCTTCGCATGATTTGTTATCTGTTCTATTATGGACTGGACAAAGCGAAGGGATATGTAAGGAGAGAATATCCATCATGATGTACGTGTGTTCGATGATGAAAATGTATTTACACTTTTATTTCGAACTCTGCAGTTAGTACATAGTCTGTGCGCTGATCCGATTCCTGAAAACTCTTAAATTCTTTCACGATGCGATATGTCCCGGGAGCAAGCTCACCGTAACCGTCTTTCCAGTCTACTGTCCAATTTGTCGAAAAAGTGCCGTCACCAGAAGCAGAAAAAGATAATTCATTAAATGCAATCTCCTTATCAGGATAGAGCATCGTCCATGTTGACAGTTCTGGATTATAATATTCCAGCGAATATTCCTCCCCATATTCGACAATACGATCGCTTTGATCGACACGGTTTGATATTTCAAGAACAGCGGATACGGCGCTATTTTCAACAACTTTCATAGTTACGCCATCCAGATTGTTTTCGTTACAGGCAAATACGATCCATTCATTTTCCTCAGGTATCCACACTTCTATCCGATTTTCCCGTTGACCATATTGATATTCATATTCACTGCCAAAATTCGACTGCCCGTCTTTGTCCGGCATCGCATTTTCTACGGAAGAGGTGATGCTTCCGTCCATCACGCCACAGCGAGCCAGCCTCGAAACCTCACCCGTGTCCAGATATAGCTTATGGTCAAGCATAACAGCTCGTTGTACTGTGGTCTCCGTTTGATTCGTAATTTGTGTATTTCCGTTAGCATTTTCTGAATCTTCGTTCTGTAACGAGACCGTCTCTGTATTTCCGTCAGAGGTATTGTTTTCCTGTGAAGTTGTTTCCATTCCCTGTATATAATCTGTAGTTTCAGACTCCTGTAAATGATCTGTAGTCTCTTTTTTGGCACTGTTGCTGCATCCTGCAAGGAACAGCAATGTAAAGCAACAAATCAATATTTCCCATGAGATTTTTTTTCATAAACGATACCTCCTGTAGTTTTTTAAAATATCAATCTATCTATATAGATCCATAGTTCATAATTGCCCCCGTTTCCTAAATTATTTATGAATTTTATAGTCAGTGTAGCAGATTTTTGGTGAAGGGGCAAGGGAGGAGTTTTATACTATTCTGCTGAATGCCCGTGAATCAGTAACCAGAAATCTGAAAAAGCATTTACAAGCCGAGATATTTATTGCCTGACATAAAAATCAGATATATAATGTAATGTATGTAACATTTTTACTTGTACAATTTTGTACAGATAGAGATAAATCAGGATATAAAAAAATAAGACGGATACAATCAGGAGAAATAAGCCATGCCGCAGTATACGGAATATCATCGATAGATGACATCGAAGAAATTGAATTTGTTTTACGGCGACCGATGAGTAATATAATGAAGTGGTAGAGGAAACTGTGCAATCTGTGAAATGATGCATGCAGCAGCGCTTGTCAGAGAAAGTCGACGATTTCCCGGCAAAGCAACAGTGACCTTTGGACAGGATATAACTGCTATAGTTCGTGTATTCTCAGAATGATAACAGTTAACATAGTAATAAAGAGTATTATGCCTTCATCTGCTTTACTTATTCAGTTTTGTTTGGTATCATTGTTATAGATTTGTGTTAATGAAACATTATTTTTGTGTAATTTGACGAAAAAACGAAAGGAGAACAAAGATGGCAGAATTTGTAAAGCTTGCACCGGACACACTGAAAGCTCTTCGTGAGGTGAATCCGATGATGATGTCCTATAATGTAGAGTTTGCAGAGGTTACGGGTGGAACTTTCTGGAAAGCATATACACCGGGACAGGTAGCAGGAACAGAGGAATTTTATGTAGAGCCTACCGAAGAAGGCATCGCGGCGATGTACAAGGATCTGATGCAGATTTATCCGCCAATTGATCTGTATAATGAGAAGCTTCGCAGCTTGGCGAAGGAATTTGGACCGGTGTGGGTTCGGGTTTCCGGCACATGGGCGACGAAGACATACTATGATTTTGATGGCACGACGAATGGACAGGTTCCAGATGGTTATCTGAATGTGCTGACGAGAGAGCAGTGGATTGGGGTACTCGACTTTGTAAAGGTGGTTGGCGGCAAACTGATCGTATCGGTTGCGAACTGTCCTGGACTGCATTCCGCAGACGAACCGTGGAATTCGTCAGAAGCGGAGAAACTGTTCTCACTGAGTAAAGAGTATGGTGTGCCGATTAATGCGGCAGAGTTTGCGAATGAGCCGAACATGATGGCTGACACCGGATTCCCAGAGGGATATACACCGGCTGATTACCGTCGCGATCAGGATTTGTTCTTTGGCTGGCTGCGCGCGAATTATCCTGATTGCCTCTGTGTAGGACCGAGCACTACGGGCGGAGATAATATTTCGTTTGGTAAGGGTGAGCAGGAAGGGAAATCCGGCGGCGGAATCGAGCAGATCGCGTCGGAGACCTGTGACTGTGCAGATTTGATGGAAGGTACGAAAGAACCTCTTGATGTATTCAGCTATCATTACTATAATGGTGTTTCTGAGCGTCTGGCTTCTGTAATGCCGAGCGGACATTGGGATGCGTCAGAAGCTCATACGGAGGCCTATCTGGATGCGGCGCCGGCGTTCGCCCGTACTTATGCGCCGATGCGTGACAAATATGTTCCGGGCGGAGAAATGTGGGTAACAGAGTCTGGAGATGCAGGCGGTGGCGGAGACACCTGGGCATCTACTTACCTTGATGTGATTCGTACGCTGAATGAGTTGGGCGGATTCTCTGCCATTACAGACGGTGTGATCTTCCATAACACTCTGGCATCCTCTGATTATGGATTCCTGGCACGCCAGGTATTTGATCCGCGGCCGAATTATTTCGCAGTGCTTTTGTGGAATCGTCTGATGGGAACGACGGTTTATGATGCGGCAGAGCCGATTCGTGAGGGAGCTCATGTTTACGTGCGTTCCAGAAAAGATGGCAAAGGCGGCAAAGTATATCTTGTAATCAACAATTCCATGACAGAGACCACGACAGTAGAGCTGCCGAAGGAAGCAGAGCGCTATACATTGGCAGGGGAAGGTGATAATGTACGCTCCACAGTGATGACGTTAAATGACAGACCGCTTTTGTTGGGTGAGAATAATTCTCTGCCGGATTTGTCACCTGTGGTACAGGCAGCTGGTAAGGTGGATCTTGCTCCGGCAACCTGTACGTTTTTTGTAATCTGATTTCGTGATTTGATTTATAGTGAACGACAAAAATAATTTGTCGTTCACTATAAAACCTCAAAAGCTGTATCGGCAGAACAGCAAGTGAAGACAGAGTGGTTGTTCTGCTGAAAACAGAAAAACAGTGCATGAAGCGATGATCCAACAGGAGATTTCGCTTTATGCACTGTTTTTTTGCTGGACTACAAATGGGAAATTTGATGCATATACAAGCATGCCACATTCGTTGCCTGCAGCTTTGTACGCATACCGCCGGTTCCTCTTCTGGATCCGGCTCCACCCGCGAGATCATAGGTGGAATCATCGATTTTTTCTACCCGGCTGATCAGTTTTGCGTTTTTAAATAATCGGGGATCCTTGTCAAAAAAGCCGTCGATATCCGATAAAATGAGCGCTAAATCTTTAAATTTTTTTAAATTACTTTTCCCTAAATCATTTGTAAGAGTAGATGTCCCTACCTTAACAACAATGCGGTTTCTTTTTATTCCCATCGGGCCTCTTCTTTGTCAATTGACTGCAATTTATTCCTTTATTATTTTGGCAACAGTTGGATTATAATATAGAGAACGAAAGTTGTAAATCATTTTATGAAGCGGCTTTGGCATTACAATAGAAATTTTCAACGGATAAAAGAAATATCAGACTATTTGTCAATCATATTTATGTGTAATATAACCTGGATAAAATGGACAGGATGGAAGCGGAGATACGGGATTATGAGGCGCAGAATAAGACGGGAAACAGCGTGCTGGATACGCTGCTCACGTCAAAAAGTCTGTTGTGCAAAAAACGGGGCTTCCCGTGCCAGACTTTTCTTTGGAGTCTGAAGAAGAATAAAACAGGATATTCCCTCTCTGTCTTTGTGATATCAACAGTTTTAGTTCATCTACAGGTTGCAAAATTTACGTTCCCTATCTAAAATATCACACTATTTCCTTTTATGTTTATTGATAAGTCTTGATTGAGTTCAGTATATAATCTCGTAAGGTTTCCTTCGCCCATGTTTTCGATTCCGCTTCTTTCAAAGGCAGTGTCTCTATATTATAAAAAAGAGGATGCTCCGCAAAAGAGATGATTCCGCCATTTATGGAACGACTCAATGTGAGCATTTTTGGTAAGTCTTCGTTATCGAGGTAAATGGAAAGCAAACGCGCTAAGGAATACTCGGCTTTCTGGAAGACAACGTCCGTAATAGGGGTGTAGTTATCCAATTGTATGACCTGTTCCCAATATAATAGCATCAGATAATCAGGATAAGGAAGATCTATGGCTATGTATAACTGAAAGTCGATCAGTTCACAGAGTGAGGCAGGAGAGGGAGAAATACTCTCCTGCCTTTTGCCTGTACGGAAAGTATTATTATTTAACAGGAGTAATATTTATGAATGGTGCGATTATTGCTGCCGCCGGAATGACATCAGGAGAAGAAGGCTTTAGACCCATCATGCAGATCGGCTCGATTACCATGATCGAAAGAATCATCGGTACATTTCAGGCGGCGAAGGTAGATCTGATTGTTGTAGTAACTGGAAATCGTGCAAAAGAAATTGAAAATAAAATGCGTTTTCAGGGAATCATCTTTTTGCGAAACGCAGATTATGAGCATACGCAAATGCTGGATTCTGCAAAAGTCGGGTTGGAGTATCTGAAAGATAAATGCGATAAGATTCTTTTTACTCCAGCTGATGTTCCTTTTTTTCATACCAAAACGATTGTGGATCTTTTAAAAACAGAGGATGATATCGTTATACCGACATACAATGGAGCGGAAGGGCATCCATTACTGATCAAAAGCAGGGTTATTGAAGAAATTATCGGATATGATGGTTCGGATGGTTTAAGAGGCGCGGCTTTACACAGTCGTTATCAAGTAAAACATATGGCTGTAAATGATGATGGGATTCTGTTAGATGTAGACAGACTGGATGATTATGAAGAGACACTGGAAATGCATTCTAAGCAATTATTTCGCCCAGAAATTCGAGTGCGATTATTAAAAGAGAAACCATTTTTTGATCCTGTTATTGCGCAGCTGCTAAAACAGATTCAATATACTGGATCTATGCGTTATGCCTGTCAAAGATTGAATCTGTCATACAGCAAGGGGTGGAACATGGTGAACAACGCGGAACAGCAACTGGGCATTAGGATTATAGTACGTCATCAAGGAGGCTTAGATGGAGGATATACTATTGTATCCGAACAAGGACGGGAATTATTGTCACGTTATGAAGAGTATCAAAGAGAAATCATGTCATTTGCAGAAGAAAAGTTCACTCAGTATTTTGGATACCACGATATTTGATATTGTTTTCATGGCGAATTGTTTTCAAATAATAGTCAGTGTTGCAGCGGGAGTAAAACATATCATTTATACTTTCTTCTTTGACGCGAACCGTCCGGAAAACCTTACAGATTTGTTCCTATGGATGGTGAGCAATATTTAGCTTATCTTGATAATCTGGGAATCTCCCGGAGCGGAAGGATATAAGTCTACTGCGCCTGTACTATGGTGCAGCAATGATATGGTGACAAATGAAGGCGGTATCGCGAACGGACAAATGGGTGTGGTTTCACATGATGTTGAAAAATTGTTAGGTCGCAAGCCGTTGGAAGTCAAGGATATTATTGGAAGGTATATCTATATGTGGGAAAAAATGTTAAAAATTGGCGCCAAATCAGATAAGTAAAAGCCATAAAACCTTGGGGATGGATCGACGTTGTCAGTCCTGCTATCATACAAGCAGCTGAAATTCCATAACAACCTGATTATACTTGTATGTATTCGGTGACATGCTGGTTACTATGATATCTACTTGTTTTTCATCGAATGCTTCCCTGGGGAAGACTGCGGTCGGGTCTGAATGAGCTTCCCTAAGTTCCTGAAAGCAAAGATAGTTTCCCACGGACAGGGCCTGTATTTTCGTAGAATCTCCGGGAGAGGTTTCCACAAACATTTTGGAATGTTGGTACTTTCCGTCTATATATGTGGAGATAATTCCATGAGGGAAGGATGCATGAAGACCGTTTTCTTTTGCAACGTTAAAAAGATAACTCAAGTTTTTTTCATATGTTTTCGCATCCAGTCTTTCTTCACAGGGTGTGTTTATCATATAGCGTTCAAAGATATAGCGCGTGTAAAATCCCTCACGTCCCTGAAAGGCTTTTTGCGCATTGATATGCCTTAACGTTCGGTCAATTGAGCTGATGCCGGAATTTATTTTTTTGATTTTTTCTTCTGCAAGTTTCCTTCCATCTTTCGGCAGACGTTCAAACTCCAGCTGGCCGGAATCATCGACATATTCCTTTAACTTCTTGAGTGGAATGCCTAAGTCAATACATAAAATAATCGTATCCAGCACCATAATCTGTTCCAGGGAATAATAGCGATAGCCGTTTTCAGAATTGACATACGCCGGGATTAAGATTCCCAGCTTCTCATAATAGCGAAGCGACTGGACATCGATGTTTCTTATTTTAGCGACTTCCCCGATTGACATATAACTTTGCAAGTGAACATCCTCCTTTCATTATTTCTGCCTATCAATAATAGAATATTTGCATTATAATTTCAAGAGGAGATGTTCCCTTGCTTGGTAATGTTTAATTCTTTTTCTCCTGATAATCCACATTTCTTTAGTATCTTTTCCTGTGTTCAAAGGCTCCGCCAAGAATAACAGAGCCGCGTCGAGCGCATCTCCATTCCTGCCTCAGCACAGATGATTTTTGCACAGTATTCATCCCCGAGTTCACCGCTGTTCAGGATGAGATCATAATTATGCCGGTCTCCCCATTTTCTGTCCGTAAATGAACTATAGTGGCGGGCACGTTCACGATCAGAACGTTCGATTTCATCCCTTGCGGTTGCCTTGGACATACTATACGACTGTATACTGTGTTCGACACGTTTTTCCATATCGGCGCAAATAAAGACGTGAAGCACATCGTCCCGATCTTTCAGAATATAATCTGCACAGCGGCCGACAATCACACAGTTGCTCGTCTGTGCGTATTTTGTGATGACCTGTTGCTGTGCGAGGTAAATCTGCTCTGTTAAGGGAAGCGTCTGGTTATTGGAACCCTGTAAGATACCGTAACCGTAGCTGCTCCCCATCACGAGATTGTAGAGAAAACTATTTGTAGCTTTCTGTTCGTATCCTTCGATGTATTTGGGGGACAGGCCGGATACCTTCGCTGTTTCGTCTATCATCTCTCGGTCGTAATAAGGGATGCCCATGCGGTTCGCCACCAGTTTCCCTATCGTGCGTCCTCCGCTGCCCAACTCACGACTGATAGTAATAATCTGTTTCATAAAAAGTACCTCCGTTCCTTTTATTTTGTGGCCTGACTTTCCTTTCAGGCTGTGATTTTATCACCATGTGCATCCTTGCCCAGCTTGCGTAGTTCCTGGATAATAAATGCTAACGCCAGGATAAATGCCAGCCCGTCTGCCAACGGTCCTGCCCAAAGCACTCCTTTGAGGCCCATAAAGCTGCACAGGATCGCAACGGCAGGAAGCAGGAAAATAATCTGACGGCTTAATGATACCAGCCCGGAAACAATCGGTTTCGCAATCGACTGGAAGAATATATCAACCACGGTTCAGAAACCTTTCAGGAAACA
>JAJQDO010000140.1 GCA_021202175.1 Clostridiales bacterium
TTTTTGGAAGTTTCAAAATAGGAGGGGCTTAAAATCGGTATTTTCCGACAGCCCCGCTTTACAATAAAGTCTTTAGGCTTTACAATTGATATATCAGTGCAGAAATAATAATTGAAATCACAGCAATCGATCATGAGATGAAATAAAATGCAGGAGGAAAATGTGATGGCATCAACCTATATTACAATCACGGAGAATAACAAAAAAGTAATAAACAATATCATCGGAATCTGCCGCATGAACGGAATGGAAAAGAATGGTGCAGATCCTTCTTTTACATTTAAAGATGTGAGGGAAGATATAGGCGAGGTGATGTTTGACCTGTTCTACAGAGAAAAAGGTATGGAACAGCCTTGTTGGAGTATGACAGTGAAAGTAGATTCGTCCATTCGCTTTCATGATGACAAGCCAACGGTCCCTGGAGAGATCTATTGTTATCTGGATTCCTATAAAATCGAGAAAGGATCTCTGGAATTGAAACACAAGACGTCGAAGTTTAATGTTTTTTCATTTTAATACATCATTCACTAATTAACTATAAAAACGCCAATGGGGAACATCAAAAATCATTTGACGTTCCCCATATAAATGAACTATCAATCATCATCCCAGATACCCTTTTTTTGGACATTAACATGATGATATCGCGAAGCGGTTCATCAATGCTATTATAGGTGTACCATTTATGGAACAGCAGTACATCAATATCCACAGCAAGGTATTTCGCCTGGGTACGTTTATTATTGTCTTCGATAAAGTCAAAATCAGCAGTCTGCATCGTCCCACATACACGCGAAAGATTCACGCAGGCAGCAAATCCGAAACATTCTCTTAAGATATCCAGGGCAAGAGATTCTTTATAACCATCAGCCAGCTTGTACTCGAGCTTGGCGTCTTTCTCCCAATATTCGTAGAAGAACTTGATATAATCCTCATAGAGCATCTTCATCAGTGAGATCAGATAGGAGGTACATACCTTACGTTCCCCCCCAACCTTAAAAGGACGGAAGGAAGCAGAACAAAACTGTGTGATGATATTTGCCATGATAAACCCGAGATCATACGATAAAGGAGCGCCGAAAGTATATTCCATGTCAATGACCTTCAGATGCGTATCGTCAGCGAACATATTTGAGGTATGAAAATCTCCGTGGATTAAAGTCTCTGACTTACTCATGAAAAGATGGCGTAACTTATATCGTTGAAAAGTAATGGTCGGATCCGCATATATCTTACGGCAGTACTTTTCAAAATCAGGGCCGCACGCCGGGTCATACTCATCCGAGCCAAAGATACCAAGGAAAATACCATTTTCCATGACATGACGAAGCTCGGCGTTCATAAAATAAGAAAGCAGTGAAAGATACTCAGCCGAATCCAGATAAAACTCCGACGTGTAAAAATGAGTGGCAGCCAGATACTGTGATATCTGTCTGGCCAATTCCGGAAGACGGTTATTTTCATTCATCTGGTAACGCACCAGCTTCATATTGGAAACGCCTTCCATGATGATAATGTGATTATCAAAATCACCGTGATACAGCTTCGGAACATACTGTGGTACGATTTTGCTGCGCAGCTGCATGATCTCGTATTCATAACGATTTCTCTCAGGAGTAAGATCACGACCGCGACGGCGTAAATGTTCTGTCGATTGTTTGACGATATAGGAATGATGCGCATCGGCCACACGGAAAACGTAGTTACAATAACCGTCCCCTTCTATATCTTCAGCAAGATCACCTTCGCCGATGACATTAATCTTCACCGGTTCCTCTAAAGTAATGGAAGGGACATTATCATTTATGTAAGAAACAACATTTTCTTTTGATAATATTATCATACTTGAACTCCCTCCCTAATAGTTAAGGTCCTTAATGTTACTCAGGTAAACCTCTTCTACCATCTTCATATCTCCAATGAAGGCGTCGATGGAGGTATAATTCTCCCATTTGACCAGCATGACACGATTTAAAATGATAGAGTAGCACTTCGCATTATGTCGCTCTACATAATCGTCGATATCATCATAATCGGGATAGGGAATGATTCCGGCAATACGGCCCAGCATGGCGCTGGCTCCAAATCCGATAAACTCCCGCAAAGAGGTCACGCAAAAATCTTCCTGCAGTCCAGGGATGTTACGATATTCCGGCTTGGCATCTTCGCTCCAATATTGGCAGAAATAAGAGCAATACTTTAAGTAAGTCTCGCTTATCATGAAAAGACAATACTCTTTATATTCATTACGTGCTGCTTCCGAATCATAAGGACGGAAAATGGCAGCAGCATATTGCGCGATAAAATTCGCCAGGAAATATCCCATATCGTAGGAGAAGGGACCACAAAACGTATATTCCATGTCAATGATCTTCGCTTCCTCCTGGTTGGCAAAGATATTGGAAGTGTGCAGATCTCCGTGAATCAAACATTCGCCCTTCGTCATAAAAAGATGACGGAGCCTCTGTCTGGCCAGCCGCACGGTCGGATCAGAACATATACCTTTAGAAAAGCGCATAAAATCGGGATCCAACTGTCTGCCTACCGTATCTTCCGGTGTCACGCTGGTCAAAAACATGACATTATCCATGATATGGCGCATGGTCGGATTCATGAAATGAACCGTCAGATCGCGGAACTGTTTTCCATCCAGATAATATTCGGAAGTATAAAAATTATTTGCCGCCATATAACGGGCAACCTGATCCGCCAGTTTAGGGTAAGTTACACCCTTTAACAGCTGAAATCGGACGATGCGAAGCCTGGAAACATCTTCAGTGATAAAAATACGGTTCTCATCATCGCAGTCGTAGAGGTCAGGAATCAGGTCGGGAATAATGGCCTTACGGATCTGCATGGATTCGTATTCCAGTCGGAAACGATTGAGATCCAGCTCATAATCACCTTTCACTCGGGATTCAGCAGTAGACTGTTTTACGATGAGGAAATATTTTCCATCGGAAACACGGTAAACCATGTTAATAAAACCATCGCCGTCCTCCTCGGCAGTTCCCTCGCCAATGGCGGAGACGACAACAGAACCCCCATCTTTATCAAAAAAATCCAGCCTTGATTTTATATAAGCAACGACATTCTCTTTGTTCAGCAGAATCAAGGGTATCACCTCCTTCTCAAATGCAGCAGATTCCAATGATCAAGCCGATTAAGCCATCCGGCATATCTCAAGGGAGCGAACAGACGCCAAAATGATTAACATCCATATATTGCATATATACATTGCATACACTACGTACGCCAAAAGTCAATCAAAATAATCATCTGCATAACGTTTCGAATTACTTTTTTTATATTGCTCTACCATCGCCTGCATCCCCAGAGAAAGCTCCTCGATTCCCTCTCCGGTATAAGAACTGACCGAAAAGATGGTGCTGCAGCCAGCTAACTCCAGGTAACTGCGGCCCTGTTTTGGATTCGAGTCCTCCCGGTCGATCTTTGTGAGGATGCCAACGACAGGCTTCTCAAACTTTGTATTGATTCCTCCCGAAAACCAGCAATCTTCACTGCTGGAATCCTGTACAAATCCGATGATATCCGCGTCGTGGGATGTGATGGTCAGAGAACCCCAGTAGCCACGCTGCTGCACGTACTCGCCCGGTGTATCGATGAAATCCCCAACATACTCTACGGCTTGTGTTTTATCATATTTCAGCTCTTCATCATTCAGACGCTGAATCAGGGTAGGCTTGCCGGCGGCGGAAGGTCCGATCAGCATAATTATCATAATAAGATCTCTCCATGTAGTCTGCACACAGTAAATGACTGAAAAATGTCTACTGTGATAAAATAAAAAATCAGGTCTTCGTGATAGGGACAGCATCAAACCCCAGCTTGTTGTAAAAAGTCGTGATGACACTGTTCAAGGCAGACTCCACATTGGCCGTGGAACCTACGATGATAACAGAACCAGAAAAACGATCAACAAAACCGAGCTTGATCGACGCGGCCTTCGTGCAGATATCAGCTGCGATGATCGTTGCCTCCGAAGGGGTGATCGTCAGAATGCCGATCGCGTCATGATACCCATCGGGAAGCCCAAGCTTTTTGTAAACAGATTCTTTTGGCCTTGTGACCATATGGGCCAGGGTGATCTGTTTGCCAGGGACATACTCCTGAATCATACGAGACTTATCCTCGGCGTTTACCCCGTTATTTATCATATCTCTTGTCATGTCTGCTCCTTTCCGGACAGCGTTGCTTATATCCAATTGCAACTCAGACTATTTTGACATTTATAACAATTATACAAACTATCGTCCCAAAAGTAAATGTAAATTCGTTATAAATTACAAGTATTCTTTTGTGATTTGTTGTTGTATACTTCGTGAGCAGTAACATTTTTGCTCTATTTGAAATATAAATAAAGTACAAAAGGCAAAATTTTTCTTGTAGTTATATTTGGAGGAAAGAATATGAAATAAATCTATAGTTTTAAAGACATAAAGGACTTTTGTAAATCATATGATATAAGATGAAAAAAATAATACAGGGTATCCTGATTTTCAGCCTCAGTCTTCTGTTGCCCGGTATATTTACCATGATCATGACAGGGAGAACGGATGGAAATCAGAAAGAAATGGGTACAAAGGTAATCCTCGAGGATGGGGAAAGCGTTGACGGAGAACAATTTGTCATCGGAATGACGGCAACGGAATTATCCTATGTGAAGGAGGAGGAAGCAATAAAAGCCTGGATGATCGTATGCAGAACAAATTTTATGAAAGCCGTCGGTGATGCGGAAGAAGTCGCTGTAGGGGATCTCTCGTTGGATTATATTACGAAGGAAGAACTGGAAAACAATCATGGAAGAAAAGCATGGCTTGCGATAAACAATCAGTTAAATGAAGCTTCCGAAGAAACCTTTGGACAGGTTTTATATTACGGAGACGTTATGATCGATGCCCTCTATCATCCCGTCAGTATAGGGAAAACCATCGCGGCCAGTGAGATTTATTCTGTCGAGGTCCCCTATCTGATCAGCGTAGACAGCAGTCAGGATGTGGAATCGTCCAATTACATGAATGTGACGATCATGACTTATAAAGAATCTGCGAAGAAGCTGCAGGAAAAAGGTTATGATGAGACAGCCTCCAGTCTGCGGAAAAATCTGGCAGTAGACGAACAAACGGAAAATGGATATGTTCTGACAGTAGCGACAAAGAAAAATGAGTGGACAGGAGAAGAATGGAAAGATATATTTTCTTTACCTTCCACAAATTTTTATCTGGAAGACTATGGTGAGCGGCTGCGGATCGTGACGATCGGAAAAGGTCATGGGATGGGGATGAGCCTGTATGGAGCCAATGCTCTGGCAGAAAAGAGCCTCCAGGCAGAGACACTTCTGTCCTACTATTATCCGGGAACGGAGATAAAAAATGAATTTTCTGACGAAGAATAATGTATAAAATCTCATACTCTGGCAAAGATATAGACAGAGGTGATGAAATGAGAAGACCAAATCAATTTTTAAAAAAGAAGTACATTTCAAGTTTGGTGATTGCAGCATTTATGATTTTATCTATATTGACGGCCTACAATATTCGAACAGGAAGGGAGGATACAGAAAACACAGAGGCCGAGGAAACCATCGGGAACAGTGATGATGTGATCAGCTCCGGAAGAGTCAGTGTGGAAGATGGAGATAATGATACTGCGGACAGCGAAAATACAAATGATGAAAGGATAGAAAATGGCTCGGAAGACGAAGGTACGACAAAAAATACGAAAGATGAGGATGACGCAGGATCTACTGCCGCCAATGATGATAGTGACGATGGGGAAGAGAATGACGTCACATATGGCATGACAACGGGAGAAACAGAAAAAAAACGGTTCGGTGGAAAGCTCAAACAATTCTGAGACAGAGGATGCAGCCGACGGAGATGCTACTGAAAATAATACAAAAAACAATAGTACAACAGAAAGTGAAGCCGCGGACGATACAACCGGAGAAACATACGCATATAATGGAAAAGATAAGCTGATATGGCCTCTTGTGGGAAATATCATTCTTCCTTACAGTATGGATACAACAATTTATTATACGACTCTGGATCAATATGCCTGCAACGATGGTATATTGATCAGCGCGAAAAAAGGCAGCCAGGTAAAGGCCGTTGCGGATGGCCGGATCGTAAACATTTATGAATCTGACAAATATGGATGCACCGTTACCTTATTGATTGGAACGTATTATGAGGTATATTATTCACAGGTAGAAAATCTGCAATACGAAATCGGAGACGAAGTGGAAGCCGGCGATGTCATCGCTACGGTTGCGGAACCGACCAGATCCTTCACGTTAGAAGGACCGCATCTTTTTTTTCAAGATGACCTATAAAGGTGAAGCGGTGAATCCGACGGAATATCTGGAAAGCTGATTCTGCGGTTACTGATAGAGGAATATGATTCACAACGAATCTGGAGTGATGTCTGCCAGGATATGCCTTAACATACGGGGCATAGCCTGACAGATGGATCTGAATCGCGGTTCATGGTAACGAAAAAGGAACATTTTTTCTTTGAATGACATATGATGATTTAAGTGATAAAAGTGATATAATTTTTAAAAATCCAGCCGGATTTATGATACAATCACATAAGATATTTTAAATATACGCAATGTTTTCCTGGCTAAAATACTTTATCTATTCGGCTGATAAAATAGGGAGAATCCAGTGTGTCGTCTCTGATCATGGCAGATCTGGCGGGTCTTCCGGGTTATACCCGGGGCCACGTCATAGCAGCCAGATTCTCACAATGGAAAAGAACTTTACAGTTTAAATTCTACGCATGGAAAACACAGCATTGGAAAACTGGGAACAGGGTACGAACAAGTGTTTAAACCCCACGCATGAAAAACACAGACATCAAGGAGCGGAAATGCATTATACATATATCGTAGAATGTCGAGATAAATCCCTGTATACTGGGTGGACGACAAATCTTGAAAGAAGAATAAAAGCACACAATGAGGGAAAAGGCGCCAAATACACGAGAAACAGGGCTCCTGTGCGTCTTGTATATTATGAAGAATATGGGACGAAACAGGAAGCCCTGAAACGTGAATATGCGATCAAACATTTATCCAGAAAGGATAAACTGTATTTGATCCGTCAAGGGAAAATGCAACAGGAAAAGAGATAAGGAGTTACCGTCTTCACGTAACTGCGGGTGACGGGGCGATAAAAACGGCATAGCCAGGCTATGCCGTTTTTTCAGTATATCAATGTGAGATTATGCGAGCGTCTGCCATAGCTTTTATAGCATATACGCGTACATAAAAATGAAATGGCAGAAGCTTCCGCCCATAACGAAGAGATGAAAAATCTCATGACTGCCGAAGTTTTTTGGCAGTTTGTCGAAGATTGGCAGTTTTAATCCGTACAGCACGCCACCGATGGTATAGATGATACCTCCGGCCAGCAGCCAACCAAAAGCGGCGGACGGCAGTGCGGCTACCAGCGGTTTAAATACAAGGACGCAGGTCCATCCCATTGTAATATAGATGACGGAACTGACCCAATGCGGACAGTTGATAAAAAATATTTTCAGGCCTATGCCGACGATAGCGACGGCCCAGATAAAGATCAGCAATGGGATACCGGAACTACGAGGCAGAGCCAACAGGCAGACCGGTGTGTAGGAACCTGCGATCAAAACGAATATCATGGCATGATCAATGCGTCGTAAGACCAGGTTGACCTTAGCTGATATATCCATAGAGTGATACAGACTGCTGGCTCCGTATAAAAGGATCATGCTTCCGATAAAAATGGCCATGGAAACGACGGCAGTGGTATTATGACTCCCGGCTGCCTTCATGATCAGAGGAAACGAACAGATGATTGCTCCGCCCATGGCGATCAGATGAGTAATCGCGCTTCCCGGTTCTTTTAATCTTGTATTCATAGAAAAACCTCCTTTGACACTGTTTTATCTGATTTCGATGCAGAAACAGATTGTTGTTTTCCTGTATTCTGTGTTACTATATGAATAAAGCCCATGAGGGCGCATTCACAAAAACAGGATATTATATTATCTGATGAACGCATGTGTACTTATTTTTATGGTGGTGTTGTCTGCGCAGCAGGCATATCCATATGTGAAAAAATATAAAGTTTGTCATTATTATATAACGTAGTATTAAAAACTATGTATCAAGTGGTTAAATACTAGCACATTCTAATATGATTTGCAACCCTGTTATTTCGCCCTTTTTACGGGATGCAGGGCATCGTGTGATATTTATACAAGTATGTCGCCAGGAGAAGGCGGCGGAATGGAGATTTTTATGAGAACAGGTCTTGCCCAGATGAATATAGTTTGGGAAAACATACAGAGTAATATGGTAAAAGTGGAGGAATTTTTTGATAAAGCATCCGAAAATCAGGTGGAGCTGCTGGTTTTTCCGGAGATGAGTCTGGCAGGCTTCTCCATGAACGTGGCGGAGATCACAAAGGATTGGCAGCGCCAGATTGAATTTTTTGAGGACATGAGCAGGACATATCAGATGACAGTAGTCTATGGCTATCCTGCGCCCATTGAAGCAGAGGAAAGGGAGCAGCACCCGGAATGGAAAGGTTATAAAAACTGGCTGGCTGTTGCCGAAGACGGCAGGACGATCATGCGTTATGCCAAGATCCATCCATTTACCTTTGGAAGCGAGGGAAAATATTATCAGGGAGGACAGGAGGTCGTATGTACCCGCTGGAAGGATACGGTCCTGGGAGGTTTCGTATGCTATGATCTGCGGTTCCCTGAAATTTTTCAGATCAGTTCGGCTCGCAGTGAGATCATTGCAGTGATTGCTAATTGGCCGGCAAGTCGAATCAGCCAGTGGGACGCGCTTTTGCAGGCCAGGGCGATAGAAAACCAGTGTTACATTCTGGGTGTGAATCGAACAGGGGAGGGAGATGGTATCTTCTATAATGGACACTCCGCTCTTTATGATCCGTTAGGAGAGAGAATGACCGTGCTGTGCGAAGAAGAGAGTCTTCTGATTGGAGATATCGATGTAAAGCAGGTGGCGCATTTCAGAAGCCGTCTGCCGGTTAAAAAAGACAGAAAAGAAGAATTATATAAGAAACTATCGCTTCATTTTGTTTGACTTCCTTATTCACCTATGGTATCTTTTATCAGTTGATATATTTGGTATGACGGCTGACACAAGCGATGCAGGGACTGTTTCGAAAGGGTTTATTTTCTTTTGACAGCCCCTTTTATATGGTTATTTTGTGGAGACATACGGCCATAAATGGAAAGACAAACAAAATGATGTATGATCAGGGTGTCAAAAGGTCATTTTCTCAGCAAGGGGAATGTATGGCTTGTGACATTCTGATCATATGTAACATTAGAAAGTGAGAAGACATTATATGGAATCAATACAATTTAAGGATTTAGATATTAAACCGGAGATATTAAAGGCCGTTGCCAATATGGGATTTGAGGAGATGACTCCGATTCAGGCAAGAGCCATACCCGTGGAACTTGAGGGCGCGGATGTCGTTGGCCAGGCTCAGACAGGGACTGGAAAGACGGCGGCATTTGCCATACCGATTTTGCAAAAGCTCGATCCCAGATTAAAAAAACCGCAGGCGATCATTGTCTGCCCGACGAGAGAGCTGGCCGTTCAGGTGGCTGACGAGACCCGCAGGCTGGCAAAATATATGCCGTCCGTGAAGGTGCTTCCCATATATGGTGGTCAGGAGATCTCCAAGCAGATCCGTTCCCTGAAAGCGGGAGTGCAGATTATCGTCGGAACGCCGGGACGGATCATGGACCATATGAGAAGAAAGACCGTTCGATTTGACGATATACGTACCGTCGTGCTGGATGAGGCGGATGAGATGCTGGACATGGGATTTCGGGAGGACATCGAGACGATACTGAGCGATATTACGGATGACCGGCAGACGATGCTGTTTTCTACTACCATGCCGAAACCAATCCTGGATCTTACCAAAATGTATCAGAAGGACCCGCAGATGATCCGGGTGGTCCGAAAAGAACTGACGGTTCCTAATATTACACAGTATTATTATGAGGTTCGCCCGAAAAATAAAGCGGAAGTCCTTTCCCGCCTGCTTGATATTTATGATCCGAAATTATCCATCGTTTTCTGTAACACCAAAAAAGGTGTGGATGAGCTGGTTCAGGAACTGCAGGGGAGAGGTTATTTTGCGGAAGGGCTTCACGGCGACATGAAACAGACCATGCGTGACAGGGTGATGAAGAGTTTCCGAAATGGAAAGACGGATATCCTTGTGGCCACAGACGTAGCCGCCCGCGGTCTGGATATTGATGATGTGGACGCGGTATTTAATTATGATCTTCCACAGGATGATGAATATTATGTTCATCGAATCGGAAGAACCGGCCGGGCAGGCAAGACAGGTATGGCTTTCAGTTTTGTTGTGGGACGGGAAGTGTATAAACTCAGAGATATCAAAAGATATTGCAAGACCAAGATCAAGGCCCAGCCCATCCCTTCCCTTGGAGACGTGACAGAGACCAGGGGGGAGAAGATATTTGACCGGCTGGATACTTATATTGAAAATCAGGAT
>JAJQDO010000049.1:0-10248 GCA_021202175.1 Clostridiales bacterium
ATATATTAAAAAATTATATTATTATAAAAATAAAATATAATAAAAAATAAAATCTAAATATGGCATGATTTTAAAAACGCCTTATGATACGAGCGGGATATTTTGGATTACAATGTTGTGACGGCCATAACAAAAGGATGAAGAATATGAAAAAAATATACGAGATTTTCGAGCAGGAAGACAAATATAGGGATGATGTTAGAAAGGTAGCTGCGGAGGAAGACTTTTCTCTTTACCTGGCAGAAACATACGAAATATTAACGCAGGAACAGATGGAAGAACTGGAAAGATTGGTAGATGATTCACGGAAGAAAATGGTATCCGGTAAAATCGGACAGAAATTTTCAATGATAACAACAAAAAGGTTTTCACTCGATTGAATTTGGAGTATAATGTTTCTCGTTGATGATGAGATGATATCAACAATATTCAATCAGTGGAGGTAGTAAATGGAGTTATATCATGGTCGCCCTGAGGATACCGGTGGGCGACTGGAAAAAGAGATACGAGTCTACGATCTGCTGGACGCGTTAGGCATGGACTACTATCGCACAGATCACGGTCCGGCAGGCAATATGGAGGCCTGCAATGAGATTGATGCCGTTTTAGAGACGGTCATTTGTAAGAATCTGTTTCTTTGTACGGCAAATAAGAAGAAGTTTTATCTGTTGATGATGCCTGGAGATAAGCCGTTTAAGACGAAGTTACTTTCGAAACAGATTAATACATCCCGGCTGTCTTTTGCCAAGCCGGAATATATGCTTCGGTTCCTGGATATCGAGCCAGGATCCGTGAGTATCATGGGACTGATGAATGACACGGAGAATCATGTACAGTTAGTGATCGACACGGATGTGTTAAAAGAGGAACATCTCGGCTGTCATCCCTGTGTCAATACATCCAGTTTGAAACTTATAACGAAAGAAGTGATGGAGAAGTTTCTGCCGGCAGTTCATCATGAGGCGTTACTGGCGGATCTTCCCTGGGTGGTGGAAGAATGATGAAGTATTGTATGGAGTGTGGAACCAGGCTTCAGATGAAATATTTGAAAAATGAAGGCCAGGTTCCTTTTTGTGAAAAATGTAACGCATACCGCTTTCCAGTTTTTTCAACGGCTGTCAGTATGGAAGTATTGAATCCGTCACGGGATAAGGAGCTTCTCATCAAACAGTACGGCCGGGACAGAAATATTCTTGTGGCAGGATATATCAATCAGGGAGAGAATGCCGAGGATACCGTGGCGAGAGAGGTGAAGGAAGAGATCGGACTCTCCGTGTCGGAGATTCATTTTGAGAAGAGTGAGTATTTTCCACCGTCCAATACCCTGATGCTGAATTTCTCCTGTGTGGCGGAGTCGGAAGACCTGTCTTTGGTTTCAAAGGAAGAGATTGATTCCTGTGAATGGTTCTCCTTTGAAGAGGCGGCCAGAGAGATCGCGCCGGGCAGTCTGGCCAGGAAGTTTTTGACCAGATACCTGGCGCTGTGTCGGCCAGAGTAGATTTTGGGTAGATACTTTGTATTGCGCTGGCCATAGTATTTTTATAGTAAGGTCTTTTGGTACCTGTCCGCATTTTTCACTTGATGGGAAGTGTCGTTTCGGGAGGATTCGTCATAGACTGTATTAGGAATTGTTAAGTAACAGTTCCTTAGTCAGTGCTTTCTCATAAATGCGACGATGTGCCGCAGTGTGTATGCGATGCATTGGCATACGAATAATGCGATAAGGATTATGGCGATGAATTATAATGGAAATCAATTTTTTGATTTATCAGAGATATACAGCCGTGGTATTACCGGAAAAGGGATTACCGCGGCTGTTTTAGATACCGGCATCTATTCCCACAGGGATTTTATGATTCCTGTTTGCCGGATATGTTATTTTCGGGATTTCGTCAATGGAAAGAGAGAACCTTATGACGATAATGGGCATGGGACCCACGTCAGCGGAATTATTGCTTCCGCAGGCAGAAGATCGGACGGACGTCTGATCGGTATAGCGCCAGAGGCATCGATTATGGCATTGAAGGTTCTTGACCGGGACGGACGCGGACAGGTCAGGACTATGGTGCGGGCCATTGACTGGATATTGAAGCATTATAAAGACAGGGATATCCGCATTGTGAATATTTCCGTGGGTATGCCTGTGGAGAATCAGGAGAATCCGCAAAAAGACCTTCTGGTGCAAAAAGTAGAGGAATTATGGAACCATGGTCTTGTGGTAGTAGTGGCAGCGGGTAATGAAGGCCCTGGACAATATACGGTCACCAGCCCTGGTGTCAGCCGGAAGGTGATCACTGTGGGCGCTCTGGAACAAGGGGCAGTGTATCACGGCAGATTCGTCCGGGGTATCCATTATTCCTGCTGTGGTCCTGTTCCCGGAACCTGCGGCTGTAAAGCGGATATTGTTGCACCGGCGACATTCGTATTAAGCTGTGATCATCACGAGAATGCCTATAAACGGCGCAGTGGGACATCCATGGCCGCGCCGGTTGTTACTGGCGTCATCGCGCTGCTTTTGTCAGCACAGCCCTGGCTGACAAACCTGGATGTAAAGATGCGGCTGATGGAGACGGGAATTGACTGTGGCGTGCCGAAAAATCGTCAGGGATGGGGTGCCATAAATCCGGCAGGATTGTTTTATGGCAGGTGATTCTATAAGCGAAAGCGGTGAGCAAAAAATAATAGATATGATTCGGAATGACAATTTATTATCATAAAAATGCCATAGAAATTATGGAAACAAGCCATTATTTTTATATATAAATCACAATTCTGTCTTCCTTTTTGTGTAGTAATGTGGTATTGTTAAACTCAGAATCTGGCAAAAACACACGGTAAAAGTAAAGGAGATAATGAAAATGGCAAATCGCATTACACTGAATCAGACATCTTATCATGGAGCAGGAGCAATTCAGGAGATTCCGGCAGAGGTGAAATCTCATGGCTTTACAAAAGCATTTGTATGTTCCGATCCTGACCTGTTAAAATTTGGCGTGACCCAGAAGGTGACAGATATCCTTGATGGTGCCGGATTGGATTACGAGATTTATTCCAATATTAAACCGAATCCGACGATTGAGAACGTGCAGACTGGTGTTGCAGCATTTAAAGCTTCCGGTGCTGATTATTTCATCGCTATTGGCGGTGGTTCCTCCATGGATACCGCGAAGGCGATCGGTGTTATTATCAATAACCCGGATTTTGAAGATGTAAGAAGTCTGGAAGGTGTCGCTCCGACAACGAAACCAACGGTTCCGATTATTGCAATTCCTACGACAGCAGGTACCGCTGCAGAAGTTACGATCAATTATGTTATCAAGGATGATGAGAAACAGCGTAAATTTGTTTGTGTAGACCCGAAAGACATTCCGATTATCGCTGTCATCGATCCAGATATGATGAGCACGATGCCGTATGGTCTGACCGCTTCTACCGGTATGGATGCTTTGACCCATGCCATCGAAGGCTACATCACAAAAGCTGCCTGGGAGATGACGGACATGTTCCATCTGAAAGCGATTGAAATCATTTCCAGAAGCCTGCGTGCTGCTTGTGAAAACGATCCTAAGGGACGTGAGGACATGGCACTGGGACAGTATATCGCCGGACAGGGATTCTCCAATGTAGGTCTTGGAATCGTTCATTCCATGGCACATGCACTGGGCGCAGTTTATGATACGCCACACGGTGTTGCGAATGCCATCCTGCTTCCGACCGTTATGGAATATAATGCTGACGCGACCGGAACGAAGTACAAAGACATCGCGATCGCTATGGGCGTGGAAGGTGTAGAAGACATGACACAGGAAGAGTACAGAAAAGCAGCTGTTGATGCAGTGGCTCAGCTCTCCAAGGACGTTAAGATTCCGCAGGATCTGAAAGATATCGTAAAAGAAGAAGATCTTGATTTCCTGGTAGATTCCGCATACAACGACGCATGCGCTCCGGGTAACCCGAAGGATGCGACCAAGGAAGATATCAAAGCATTGTACAAAGCGCTTATGTAATCGACATAAAGGAAACATTATCATATTGATCTCATTTGAGAACAGGACTCCGCTTTGGCGGGGTCCTGTTTGTTTTTGCGGAGATGTATTTGCAAGGATGTTTCCCGGTTTTGTTGCGGATGCCCGGTGAGTATCTGTTTTACGCGCATCCTGGCTGTCAGGACAAGATCTGTGGCAGCTTCAGATAATTCAGTAAGCCGACGTAGATGCCATAGGCAAATTGATAAGGCTCCTGAATCATCAACTGATTGTTTTCATAATTCGTAATGTAAGCAAGCTCTACCAGAATAGCCGGCATTTTTGTATTTCTTAACACATAGAGGGAAGGGTTGGTAAAGACACCGTTGTATTTGGTGCCCAGACGGCGGACGATTTCCGCCAGAACATCCGAGGCCAGATACCATGCCGTGGAGTAGCTTTCCATCACATAAACCTCAGACCCGTTGCTGTCCGGGTTTTCACTGGCGTTGGCGTGGATGCTGATAAAATAATCTGCCGGCCAGTTGTTGGCCTGAGCAACCCTCTCTCGCAGGCTGCTGGTGTTGTTGTATCCCAAGGTGGTTTCCGGTGTGGGACGGGACAGTTTTCCCAAAAAGCGATAATCTTCAGATAGTATACCGTATAAGTATTGTCCGACGATATAAGTAATATCCTGTTCGCGTATGCCAAAGCCTTCCGCGCCGGCATTAAAGCCCGCCGGGTTATGTCCCTGATCAATAAAAATTCGAATAGCCAATGAGAAATCCCCATCATTTTTTTCAGTATATTCCCGTTCCCTGTAAAACATGCGTAGAAAAAAAGAGGGTTTCATGATATACTGTAGAACATGAAAGAAAATAATAGCAGATACGATAATAATAACAGTTATAAAGACGAAGAGGACCGTTACAGCAGCGGATCATATGATAATGGTGATGAGACATATTATGAAGACGACTGTTACGGCGATGCCCGGTATGATTGTGATAATGGCCGAGATGATGAAGACCGATATGATAATGCTCGGTATGATGGTAACCGACATACTAATGACCGTTATGATAGTGGTTGGTATGATGGCAGTCGATATGATAACGATGATTACGGTACCGGCCGTTTTGACTATGACAGACATGATGACAGATATGGGTTTAGCAATAACGGGAATATCATGGATAATCTGGGTGAATGGATGCAGGATATCGTACAGAGCACCGTAGATAACATGAATTTTGACGGTCTCAATGAGAGTATCCACAATGCGGTGGAACGTGCCAGATATGAACTGACCAGGCAGGTGCAAGGGCAACAGAAGGGAGGAGCCAGAGAGGCATCGTGGATGGGCACGAACCAGACGGGGAGCGGAAGATACCAGACAGGGAATGGACGTTATCGAGCCGGATATGAGCAAGAACCCAGGGATAGCCGGGAACGAAAACCGGTCGCGCAGAGACAGCCGAAAGGCTGGCTGAAGAAGATTCCCGGCAGATGGAGCGGCCTTATGGGCATGATACTTGGAGGAGCCTCCTGTGCGGTATTTGGAGCCCTGAGCCTGCTGATGGCCCTGGGAACCGTCGTTACGGGAGCATATGTCGCAGGATTTGTGACGGAATGTATTTTTGTGCCGGTTACGATTGCCAGCGGGTATTTATTTGCCAGAGGCAGGAATGCAGGAAAGAGGGTCAAAAGGATTCAGCAATATGCCAGACAGTGGGGCGGGCAGTCCTATGTCATGCTGGAGGATCTGGCGACGCGTACTGGCTATTCGCTGAAATTAATCCGCAAAGATGTCCATTTTATTCTTGACCGTCATCTGATTCAGGATGCGCGGCTTGATGAGAATCAGACCTGCCTGATGCTCACTGAAGAGGCTGGAAAACAGTATGATGAAGCCATGCGGTCCCGGATGGAACGGGAGAGAATCGACCGGGAGACGGCAAAAGAACGGGAAAAAGCGCAGCAGGACATGGAAAGAGAAAAGACGAGACAGGCACAGCTGTCTGAAGAAGAGCGGAGAATGAACGACCTTCAGGAGAAAGCGACTTCCTGTCTTCAGGAGATTCGCGGAAGAAAAGACAGGATACAGACACGCGAAGTCAAAGTAAAGATTGATCGGCTGGAGATTCTGCTGTCCAGAGTTTTTGTCTGTGTAAAGGAGTATTCGGAGAATCTTTCCCAGGTAGAACGACTGATGGAGTACTATCTTCCTTCTGTCATGAAGTTGATTCGCGTGTACGAGGATATGGAAAAACAGCCGATTCAGACGGATAATATCCAAAAGACGCGGGCGGAGATCGAGGCTTCCCTTGATACTGTCTATCAGGGACTGGAAGCCATGTACGACGATTTGTTTCAGGATGTGGCTATGGATATTTCCTCTGATATACGGGTTCTTGAGGCCATGCTGGCTAAGGATGGATGGGGAGGTCCGTCGCTGCACTCTTCCGGAGAGAAAAGGTCCATCTTTGACGAGCCTTGAGATACGTTTTGTAATAAATATGAGAATGAGCCATAAGAGATGTAAAATAAAAGAAGCAGGAGGGGCATATGGGACAGGCACAGATGAATATCGAAGAATTATTAAAAGAAGGGCCTTCACTGACCTTAGATCCAGAGAAGGACTTCGAGGAGCTGGTGGTTTCACCGAAGCAGGAGCCGACATCGCAGGAGGTCAGGGTTTACGAGGAAGAACGCTACCTGACGGAAGAAGAAAAGAAGCAGGTGGAAGAATTTGTGAACCAGATAGAATTGAGAGACACTGCATCCATTTTACAATATGGTTCCGGAATCCAGAAGAAAATGTCTGATTTTTCAGAAGGAACATTGAATAAGGTGAAAAGCCGGGACCTGGGTGAGATTGGCGATCTTTTGAGTGGCGTTGTGATGGAGCTCAAAGACTTTGAAGAAGAGGATAAAAAGGGTGTTCTCGGCTTTTTCAAGAAAAAAGCGGCCAAAGCGGAAGTGATGAAGCTGAAATATGACAAGGCGGAGGTCAGCATCGATAAGATTTCCAAAACCCTGGAAGGACATCAGATGCAGCTTCTGAAAGACAGCGCCATGCTTGATCAGCTTTATGAGTTAAATAAGGTCTATTTCCGTGAACTGAATATGTACATTCTTGCCGGCAAGAAAAAGCTGGATCAGACTCTTACGGAAGAACTTCCCGCGCTTCGGGCGAAGGCGGAGGCCTCTGGCGCGACGGAGGACGCCCAGGAGGTCAGTGATCTGGAGAGCTTGTGTAATCGTTTCGAGAAAAAGATTCATGATCTGGAACTGACCAGGATGGTTTCCTTACAGATGGCTCCGCAGATTCGCATGATTCAGTCCAGTGATGCCGTCATGTCGGAAAAGATTCAGACCACTTTGGTGAATACGATTCCTTTGTGGAAAAGCCAGATGATTATCGCACTGGGGGTGGAACATTCCAGACAGGCCGCGGAAGCCCAGAGGCAGGTTTCGGATTTTACCAATGAACTGCTGAAAAAGAATGCGGAGAAGCTGAAGATGGCCACGGTAGAGACGGCGAGGGAGAGTGAGAGAGGCATCGTGGATATGGAAACGCTCATAGCGACGAATGAGGATCTCATTTCCACCATTGATGAAGTGATGCAGATTCAGGAAGAAGGCAGAGCAAAGAGAAGAGAGGCGGAAGTGCGCCTGACAGAATTGGAAGACCAGCTGAAAAACAAGATGCTGGGGAAATAGCGCAAAAAAGTTCCGGAGCCATCCAGGCTCCGGAATCATTTTCTTTTATATTTATATATTCTCTCTTTCTTTTCATTCGAGTGATTACAGAATCCTCCGAATCGTAACAATCGAGCGATAAGCGGCATTAGTTGAAATCTTGATACCGGTGGATGGGCTGCTTGCATGGACGATCTTATTATTCCCCATATAGAGAGCCACATGACCGTTGTAACAGATGATATCGCCTGGTTTTGCCGCGCTTAAGCTGCTTACCTTTGTACCGCAGCTTCTCATGGCGCTGGAAGAATGTGGGAGAGATACGCCGAAATGTTTGTAAACACTCATGATAAATCCAGAGCAGTCTGCGCCGTTTGTCAGACTGGTTCCGCCCCATACGTAAGGATTACCGACAAACTGCAGAGCATATTTGACAACGGCTTCACCCTTTGTTGTAGTGTTCGAAGCGGTTCCTCCGTTCTCCATCTTGATATTTTTGCCCTTCGCGTATCCGACAACACCGTCAACCACGACCTTTACCCACTTGGTATCTGTCGTGAGAACCTTGATGCTGGCGCCCTTCTTAAGCCTGGCAAGGACGGTTCCGTTGGTACTCTTTTTTGAGAAAACCCGAAGAACGGAAGAGGTTACGGTACCTTTTTCAGCGTTAGCATATAAGTTAGAAGCAGTTCCATATGTAGTGGAAAGATATTTCCCTTTTGTGTATCCAGTCTTGCCGTTAACACGAACCTTCACCCACGTTTTACCGGTGGTAAGAAGCGTAACTTTTTTTCCTTTTTTCAAGGTAGCAATGCATGTCGCACTAGTACTTTTTCTCGTTCTGATATGAAGTATGCTGGAATTAACAGTGGCTGTCATAGTTGATGTGCTGGCTTCTGCCTGAACAGTGCTTACGTCTGTGGCAGGAAGAATAACAGCATTTAAAAGGAAAACAGCGATTAAAAAACTGATTCCCAGTCGTTTTAATAATTTCTGCATGTTTCAAACCTCCATTATTTTTATATCGTTCTTCATTCACTAGGGTCATTATAAAACGGTAATGTGTGCGAAATGTGACATTCTTCATAATTTTTAATAAATGTGTAATAATAACCAGTAAAATAATAAAAAATTGTTATAGATTTATTATCTTTTGGATATAATCCATAACAATTTTGACTTTTAGGACATATTTTAACTATAAATCTCAATATAGCTTTGTGGGTTGAGGAATGCCTGTTCATTAATCTGATAGATACATTTCTCCCGATCAAAGGCATCCGGAATCTCTCCCTTGAAAAGTCCGGTTTGAAATGGCGTCTCCTGGTAGAAGATCGTGGCCGAGTCCTGCTTTCCGTTATCTCCCAGTACATAGCGTATCCGTTCGATATCTCCGTCAAACCATTTCTCCAGAAGAGGAATCAGCTGTTCTCGGAAGACCCTCGCCAGAGAGATAAAAGGATTTTTGTCAGAAGAACCCAGGAAGAATCCTTCCCCCAGCTGGAAATCACTCCCCAAAAAGTAGGAGATGCGAAGGTTTAACGTGGTCATCAGATCTTCAAGCGAAATGCCTTCGATGCGCATTCCGTGAAGAACGCCAGCATTTGGAGAGATATGGCGGATGAAAAAATCCTGACTGATGGCTCCTAAAATCGTATCTTCGCCGACATTTTCGTCGCAGGTGGCGACAATATACAGGTTCGAAGGCAGGCGGAACGGTTCTTTAGAGTGGCATAGGGTGATGGCCGTCTCGCTGCTGGTGCCTTCTCTCCGATTGTCGCGAAGAAGGACGCAGGTTTCTCCGAACAGGTGCATCCAGTTCAGATCGATTTCCTCCATCAGGACAACGTAACGGCCCTCGCCGCAGCGATTGGCATATTCTTTAAAGATGCCATCTCGCAGTGTGTGCCGGTCTTCGATCCATCCGTCATAGCCGTGACGGTCTATGTCCGGGTAAGAGACATGCAGGATACGACATTCCTCGATATAGTTTTTATAATGCTCCAGTACATCCGGGACAGCTTCGATACGCATCATATCCATTTCTTTTCCTTCAATGATGCCGACGGCCGTCAGGATAGCCTCATGGTATTTTCCGGTTTTTAAAGGGCCTTTGATCAATGTGTTCTTCGGATAGAGCCGGAAACCTTGTTCCCTTCGGTCAGGGTGAGTGGACACTGGAACTTTTTCCTCTTTTCGGCCCATGTATGTGGAGTCGGCACCGTTTTCTACTCCTCGGCCCGAGTATGTAGAGCTGGAATTATTTTTCCTCTGTTGGTTCGAGTATGTGGAGCTGGCACCATTTTCTGCTTTTCGGTCCGTGTATATGGAGCCGGAACCATTTTCCCCTCTTCGGTCAGGACGTGTGGAAATCGGATCGTTCTCCTCCTGGGACAAAAATGATGTCTGTTGTAAAGATAATCCCGGAGATTTATCCTGTGAGGAGACCGAAGGTTTGCCGCTGTCTGCATCCCTGGCATCCGCAGCGTTGGTGGTCATTTCGTCGGTGTCTCTGGAGTCCCGATATCCTTGCAGGTTTCGTGTGATCGGGTCGGAAGTTGGCGAGACGCTGCGGTGG
>JAJQDO010000049.1:10258-10550 GCA_021202175.1 Clostridiales bacterium
ACGAGGCTATTCCTGTAGATGATCGTCGTTTCCGGAAGATCGGATTCCGGACGATATGTCAGTTTAGAGCCCAGCGCGGCAGCCAGCGGATCGATAGCGGGCATCTCTCCGGCCGCCGGATAATCGTTCTGGCAGATATCTGTATAATAGGAAGCCAGGATCTCCATACCGGTGGACATCAGCGCGAGGATATTTTCCTCCGTCATCGTTTTGAATTCTTCATAAGAATAAAGGACGGCAGCCTAGAGCTTTCGGCTGTCTTCCGTCAGGTCTAAGCCTTGGGATTCGACAT
>JAJQDO010000202.1:0-7339 GCA_021202175.1 Clostridiales bacterium
TACAAATCTATAGTCTATTCACTGGGAGATTACAACTACCCCGTGAAAAGTAACTATATCATGAAAAACAACAAAAAGTAATGGAAATTTTACTTGTATGTTTGAGATGTTTTTGTTATAATGAAACAAAATTATATCAATCGAGTGACATACCAATATTCTAGATGTGTATTCCAAAATGTAATTATATTTTTGTATTTCAGGCGAAATTATGATTAAAAGCTACACTAAGGTTGCTCGATATATAAGTGGGGAAGAGTTGTCAAGGGTATATTTACAGTTTAATAACAAGAATGACAAGTAAAATCATAAAAAACATATATTATAAGTAAAATCATAGAAAACATATATTATAGATGATTGAGACGGTACACTAGGGACCAAAGGTCATAAATCGAATGTTTCTATTCGTATACATGACTTCGGGAGCCTGTAGTATCATACTTTTGTTGCTTAAATCATTTTATAATATTATTATGATATGATTTGTCCGACAAAAGGTCAGTTTTGAGCGATAGCCACTAAATATTGTATGCAGTTGCTTGTTCTCAATTCCAGATATAGTATTTATCCAGATATAGTATTTCGTTTTTGGAAAACAGGCTTTTGTCGTTTGAATCATGATACAGGAGAGACAGAATGAAAAGAGAACTTGTTTTAGACGGATCATATTTAAGGATTCCGATATGTATGGATAAAGAGGAAAAGAAGGTGGAGTTTTTCCTTTTAGAGGAAGGGGTGACTGCATCACCGGAATATGATGCCGATTGTTTGAGCGATGAGAGCGTGAAATGTGACGCAGAGGATGCCAATACTCAGAATGAGGATACCGATTCTTTGAACGGTGAATGCGCAAAATGCGACCACGATAATGACCAGATAGGAGAGAAAATACTGGAAGTTATGGTTCCAGTCGATGAGGGACAGGAGGGTACTTATCCCAGCGACTTTTATGCGGAGATTCCCACAGGACCGTGGAAAAATCGGACGATTTGTATCGCGGGAGACCTGCCGGAAGCTTTTTTCCAGGCTGTGGAAGTCGTGGAAGACTCTCAAAATATGAAAAGCTCTCAAAATATGAAAAGCTCTCAAAATATGAAAAACTCTCAAAATATAAAAAGCTTGAAAAACGCGAAAAGCGAGGAAACTGTGGGAAGATGTGTTGACAGGAAATCAGACGACACAGAGTTCGACATGATTCGGAAAGAAGACAGACCGGTCATTCATTTCGCGGCGGATTCTGGATGGACCAACGATCCCAACGGTTTGATTTATGATAAAGGAGTCTATCATCTTTATTTTCAATATAATCCTTTCGGAACGATATGGAACAATATGTGCTGGGGGCACGCCGTAAGCACAGATCTGTTGCACTGGACGCAGAAGGACAGCGTGATGTTTCCCGATGAAGACGGTACGATGTTTTCCGGGTGTGCCATCAGGAATGACCGTGGACTGCTTCAGCTGCCCAAGGACGCCTTGCTGTTTTATTATACCGCTGCTGGCGGTATCAGTGAGTGGAGCAAGGGGAAGAAGTTTACTCAGAAGATCGCCTACAGCCTGGATGATGGAGAGACTTTGCAGAAGATTAAGGAGCCATGCGTTCCCGTCATCTATGACGACAGCCGCGATCCGAAGCTATATTGGCACGAACCTACCGGCGCATATGTGATGGCGTTGTGGTTAAAGGAGAATGATTTCGGCATCCTGCGTTCGGAAGATCTCTGGCATTGGGAACTGACCGATGAATTTACGCTAAAAGAAGGCTGGGAGTGCCCGGACATCCTGGAATTGACCTCCGATCAGGGTGAGAAAGCCTGCTTTTTCTGGTCAGCGGACGGTTTTTACTATCCAGGTATGTTCGATGGATATCATTTTAGGGCAGAAGGAAAGAGACGCTTTGCCTATCTCACCACCGTTCCTTACGCGGCCCAGACGTATTCCGGCATCGACGGCCGTATTATCTCCGTCCCGTGGCTGCGGCTGAAAAATGATGGCAGGCCCTTTACCGGCGCGTATGGCATTCCGGTGGAACTGTCCTGCAAGAAGACAGAAGATGGCTTCATCCTGGTGCAGAAGCCTGTCCGTGAGTTGATGGAACAGGCGAAGGAGGTTACAGAACAATTACGGTCAAACGATAGACAGAAGGCAGATGCTCCCATCATTTACAGCCAGGAAGGAGAAACAAGCCGAAAGGCTCTCGTGATTCATGCCGTCATAGCAGAGGATTCTCCAAAGGTTTCCCCTGTTGAACTGCCTGCGGCCATGCGCTGGACCATCAATGACAGTTTCGTAGAATATATGCCGTCGGAAGGCCGGTTCGTTGTGGACGGAAATCTCTGCGAGGTAAAGGCAGGACAGCGTGAATTGCTGATGATCGTCGATGATAAGATCATGGAAGTCTTTTTTAACGGAGGCGAGCAGATGGGAACTTATGTTTTGAAAGATTCTCAGGTATCTTTGCGTTTATCCATGGACGATATCCAGGAATATGAAGTTTATGAAGTAGAGTAGATGTTATAAATGATGTTAGGGGGATGGCGAAATGGCTACAACATTAAAGGATGTTGCAAAGGAAGCTGGCTTTACGGTGACGACGGTCTCCAGAGTATTGAATAACAGGGGATATATCAGTGATAACGCCCGTTTAAGAGTGGCAGACGCGATGAAAAAACTGAACTACCAGCCCAATGAGCTGGCACGTTCTTTGCAGAACAAACACTCGAAAACGATTGGCGTGATCGTTCCACATATCCGACATCCGTATTTTTCGGATATGATCAGTAATCTGGAAAACCAGGCGAACAAAAAAGGCTACAAAATATTACTTTGCAACACGCAGGGAAAAGAAGAGAAGATCATGGAATACGTAGACATGTGTACGGCGAATCGCGTGGCCGGCTTGATTTTATTCAGCGGCTCGATGGATCCTTCCGCATTTTCGCAAATGGACATTCCGGTGATCACACTCGAGCGTTATGTGGATTCCGGGACGGCTTCCGTGGAGTGTGACAATGTGCAGGGAGGCGAGCTGGCGGCAAAGAAGCTGATCGATTGTGGCTGCAAGCACCTGCTCCATGTCGGCGGTTTTACCGACACACCGATGCCGGCGGATATGCGTGTGGAAGGGTTCCGCAAAGTCTGTGACCAATACGGGGTATCATTTTTTAAAATCAATACCGAAGTATCACAATTTGATACCATGGATTATCAGGAACTTCTGGTAAAGTCACTGACGGAGCATCCGGATGTGGACGGCATATTTGCGAACAGCGATATCATTGCGGCGCAGGCCATGCAGATCTGTCGTAAGATGGGCATAGAGGTTCCTGAGCAGATGAAGATCATCGGTTTTGATGATTCTATTGTGGCGTCATTAACAGCACCACAGTTGACGACGATACATCAGCCGGTCAAAGAAATGGCAGAGAATGCCGTCACTTTGCTGGACGCGGCTTTATCCGGCAAGATTGTTGCCAGACGTACGGTACTGCCGGTGCAATTAGTGGAGAGGGAGACGACGTGACGCAATGTCGTCTCCTTTTTTTCCGATTTATTTGTCGATGTAGCATGTTCTGTGCTAATTTTGCCAGGGCTATTTGTCGATGTACCGTGTTCTGCGCTAATTCTGGTTGGTCTATTTGTTGATGCAGCATACTCTGTGCTTATTTTGCCAGGGCTATTCATCAAAGGACAGAGTTTCCTTCACTCTCGGAGTTTTTCATCTTTGCGTAAGTGTTTTCATTCTTCCCATGCCTGTTCTCCGCTGAGCAGTCGATACAGCAGCTCCGCCAGCGGCGCCATAGCGTTTTTTGCTTCCGTTACGGTGTTGTTCTGGGCGCCGACTTCGATGAGCATTGCCCGTTTTGCCAGATGGAGATTATATCGATAACCTTTTATGTATATTTTTCGGGTATAATCCGGATAATACTTGGACGCCAGAAGCTGCATCTGCAGGCTGAAAGCGAGGTTAGCTGATTTGTTCGGATTATATAGAGAGTCAATGACGCCGGATTTCAGACGGCTGACTCCGTTAAAGAACATGATTTGCGCGGTCTCCTTTCCATTTACCTCTGTCACGAGATGGATGGAATCATCCACGGAATCCCGGTGCAGATCCAATACCACTTTTATCGACGGATATTTTTTTAAAGTGGCGGCCACACTGTCGCCGGCATAGTCGTAGGCGGCATTCCGATCCAGTTCACCATTTACCTGGTCGTAGATGGCTGTGTCATGGATGACGGCGATGCCATAGTTTTCTTCCAGTTCTTTTGCGAGTGCATCACCCACGTCGATCACAGTACCGGTTTCTCCATTTTCCGACTTGTAACTTTCGCTGCCGTGGGTGTGATAGATCAGTACGAGAGGGTCGTCGCCGGACAGTTCTAAAGACAGATTCTGTGCCAACAATTTTTCTCCATTCAAATCGCCACTCGTCAACTAGGTCGTCTCATCGACGGTATAGAAGTTCTTTAATAAAAAATCATAATCCGTCAGCTGTTCCGTGGTATAGGTCGTCCCCGTTCCTGTCGTCTCCATCACGCCCGGATCCGTCTTTTTGTCTTCTACTGACACGTCATCCGATTCAGTAAAATAATCTGGCACCTTGTCGCCGTACTTTGTCAGGAAATGATCGCTGTCATTCCAGTAATCGACGATAAACAGCTGAATCGGACAAAACTCGGGCTGTATGCCATATCGAAACAGGGGCAGCAGCTGACTGGTCTCTCCCATGTAATTTTCATAGGAAAGAAGAGGAACCAACTCATTGCGCGCATTTTTTACAAAATTCTTGCTGGAATCTCGGATGACATCCAGTTCAAGCGGGACACTGTCGGTGATTTTTTTCCACAGCACTCCTTTTCCGCCTTGATTCCCGGAAACCAATATGCCCCATAACACCAGAAAAATAATCAGAAGCAGTGCTTCGATCCTCTGCCCGATGCGGTTCCAATCCTTTTTTCTATATTCCGGTTCCCTGTTTGGCTGCTGTCTCATGAATGAATCTGTCATCCTTTCTGTTTCTATATCTTCTATATCACTTCACTATTTTTATATTCATTCTATAACGCTAGTACATCGTTCACTGATTAAATGGACGTTATAAATGACTTAAAATTGTTGTTTTCACATAATCGAATGGTCCAGTTAATTTAAAATCAATGTACTAGAAATTACTTTCTGTTATCTTGACTTGTTTCTATCCGATTTCCCATGGTATCATTTTTGTTTTTAGTAGTATGTTGCTGTAATCCCTACGCATTAATGATGTCGCGTTTAGACATTTTTTGTTGTTCACAATAGAGTGAACGACACTTTCTATTTCGATTACTTTAAATATATGCCTGTCCGGAATATTTATACGGTTTTTTTGGCGATGATGCGGTTGATTCCTTCGGAAATCGTGTAGCTGATTCGCTTTACAGCCGCATCGATATCTTTCGGTGTGACGGTGAGAGAAAAGAAATCTTCCCGAATATTCTTTGCCATAAAATCATACTGCTTTCGCTCTGACCAGAGCTCATAAGTGGACTGTGGGTCATTGTATCCCATGGACGTGCGAAAAGAATCCACGATCTCCCTGGCAATAGAAGGCAGGGATATGACCGTCGGCACGCCGATGGCAAGGACGGGCACACCCATGGTATGTTCCGATATCTCTTTTCTGTGATTACCCACACCCGCTCCGGGAAGGATGCCCGTATCACAGATCTGGACCGTGCGGTTTAGGCGTTCACTCGTTTTGGCGGCCAGGGCGTCGATTACCAGCAATAGATCCGGTTCACATTTATCAATTATAGCTTTTAGCAATTCGCTTGTCTCCATTCCCGTCTGGGCCATGACGCCCGGAGCGATCGCCATGGAGCTGCGCATTTTTTCGAAGAACGGAAGAGTACGAAGATGATTCGTAATCAAAAGATTATGGATAACAAGAGGCCCCAGCGCGTCCGGCGTCACCTCCGCATTGCCCAGACCGGCAAAAAGAATCTTCTTCCTTCCCTCCATAAAATGTTCCAGATGTTCTGCCAGCAGGCTACTCATATCTTCATGATAATCCCCATCATTTTTTGACAGATCGGCACTCTCCAAAGAGAGATAGGTCCCTTTCGGTTTTCGAAATAGCCGTTCGCCCTGCTCGTTTTCTATAGTGACAATGACTTCGCTGATGCGTCCATTTTTTCTCGTTCTTTGCCTGACTGAGTAACCGGGATGAGTTTTTGGGTGATTTATATTGCTCGGTTTTGTCTGACTGTTGTCTTGATTAGGAATTCTCTGATTCAGATTACGTTTATTCTGATGGGAAACTTTTTGAGTCTGTTCTCCAGGATTCATTGCTTTTTGGCTCCGATTATCCTGGTTCAACTCTTCCTGGTCCAATTCTTCCTGGAGTTCCAGGGCGAGATCCGTGTGACAGTATGTTATGTTTTTCATGTATATCATCGCTTTCTTTTATTTTCTTTTTCGTATTTTTATCGGAAATGGGAGGAAATATACATTCTCTGCCGAACGAAATCTGTTCTGTGCCATCTTGGCGTCATTTGTTCTCTTGTATTTATAATACATTGTTAAAAGTGATGAAATAAAAGAAATATTTTGTTGGATTTTATAATATTTTGCTAGAAAAAATGTCATAAAGCAGTATAATATAGTTAATAATGTTTAAGCGATGCATGATTTAGAAAGAATATTTGTTATAAGTTCACGGCTATGCAATTATAGTAACAAAAAATATATTGATAACGCGAAAAATGCAGGGACTTTAGTGATAAATGTTGATTTCTGAAATGTGAAAAGGAGGTTCATATGAAAAAAATTATTCTGATTATTGTCATTGTAGCTGTTGTGGTAGTTGCCGGTGGAGTACTTGCGCCTTCGATATTCTCCAAGATTACAGGTGAAGATGTGGTGACTTCTTCTCAATTGGAGAAAGCCATAGATATGGATCAATTATCCACGGCAGAATTTGTTTATAACGGAATTGCGGAAAAATATCGTGAAAAAAATCCTGAAAAAATCCAATGCTACATATCATACCATGCAACGGTAAAAGTGGGCATACAAATGGACGATATTGAATTTGATATTAATCAAGATGAAAAAACGATTACTCCGATATTGCCATCCATAGAAGTGAACATTGCTGATGTTGAAGAAGATTCCATCAGCTATATTCCGAAAAATCCGGATTTAGAGCTCAAAGAAGTTTATTCGTTGTGTAAGGAAGATGCAATAAATGAGGCGAATAATTCTGAGGAATTGTATGAGATGGCAGAAGAGAATTTACAATCTGTGATAGAAGCTTTGCTGACACCGATTCTCAGCAAGAGTGGTTATT
>JAJQDO010000202.1:7439-10509 GCA_021202175.1 Clostridiales bacterium
TTTGCTGACACCGATTCTCAGCAAGAGTGGTTATTTGCTAGCGTGGTAATAGAGAATTTACGATCTGCGATAGAAGTATTATTGAAGTTGATTCTCATAAAAAGTGGTTATTCGCAAGCTTTGGAAAAAATGATTTGAAAGATTGTAATAGATATGAAGAAATTTAATTTTTTTGGGAAGGAAGATGAGAATGAAAAAGATAAAAGTGTTTATGTTGATTTCATGTATTGCAGTGTTTGGTCTATCTGGGTGTTCGCAAAAGACAGAGGAGCCGGATTTTACAGGCGTCAAATCAGTATGTGAATTAGTTACCTTAAAATGTTATTATCACAACGTGGCAAAAGCGGAAGAAGAAGCGAAAGGATTACTGAAGACCTTCGGAACAGGTTATAAAAAAATATGGATAGAATATAGCGGAGTTGTCGAGTTGGGAATTGATGCAAGTAAAGTCGCTATTTTTGAGCCTGACGAGAACAATGTTGTACAAGTTATGATTCCTGATGCAGAGATACTCGATATAGATTTGGATGAAGATTCTCTTTCGGAGCCTTTGACAGATTCTGGATTTCTGACAAAAGTTACACTGGAGGACGAGACAGAAGCGGTTGCCGCTGCACAAGAAAGTATGAGAGAAACGGCAGAGGAAAATACTGAGTTACTTAATCAGGCAAAAAACCGTGCAAAGAATACGATTGAGAAATATATTTTAAATGTTGGAGAGCTGATTGGGGAAGAATATACTGTTGAATGGCTGGATTATGAAGAATAGGACGATAGAATAGAAAAATGTAAAAACTTGTCAGGCGTTATGTTGCCGTAAAGGGGAAGAAGAACCCTCAGACTGTATGGCTAGTCTGGGGGCTTCTTTGTTTGATTGAAATTTTGTAATTGCGTTTATTGTTTAAATGATAGGGTTTGTCAAGTGAAATGTGTAAGTTTTTTCAAATATTTCCTTTGATTTCTATAATTTGGTTACTGCTCATGGGGTGGCATTAAACCACAGCCTCCACGAGGAGTTTATCCCCGACCTTTATATTTTTTAGGCCGATTTCTTTCTTTTTATTAAAATTGAAGCTAAGCATATATCCCTTGTCCAGGTGATAATAATCAAGATAGTCTTTTAATTGCTTTTCACCGCGTGTATTATATGCATTGCCGTGCCAGAGTTTAAGCTCAACTACATATTGCTTCGCTTTGTAATCAATGATAATATCTGTGCGCTCCATATTACGGGTGCGAGACTCTACATAATAGTTTCCAATCCCGTTAATAATCGGGCGCAGGTATAGCAGAAAATATCTTCTTCCATCTTCTTCTATAAACTTCTGTTCCTGATCACCATACAAGTCATCGAAGCTCACAACGAACCGCTCTAGGATTCGTTCCATGTCTAACACATCATCGTGTATGAATAGATATTTTTCACGTGTTCCGAGCCGGTAAATATCGGTTGACCTGCTTTCTTCAGAGAGTAAGAAATAATTATATAAAAAGGTTTCAAAAATCCGGTTTGCAATGACAACGCGGGAATTCTCCGCTTGTATAAATCCAAACATATAGGCTGTGCTGATCGATACAATATATGGATTAAAAGAGATATCCGTGCCATTCATCAGAATATCATAAAGAATCTCTTTTAGATCCGGGTACAGGTTTACTTTGTCGATCAGGGATTCAAATAATGTATTTTTTTCAATCAGGATCGCTCCAACCGCTTTGGTGATACCTTCTTTCGTCCATGCCGCCGACCGATCACAAAAGGCATCTGTGGCGGGAAGCGTTTCATCCAGAAACTTGCAAATGCGTGACACCAGAAACGGATATCCGGATGTATAATCGTAGATTTCCTGAGCAACCGTGTTTAGATCCATTCCTGTTGCGTGATCATTCTCATATTCTTGAAGCATCTTTGTGATATCAGTGGTGGAAAAACTCAAATCAATATTATAATCTGTTGATCCATTCCAGGGAGAATTTGTGCTATGCTCTCCAGGAGATACAAATTTCCTTTTCAAATTTGTAATATCATATACTCCTGCCAAAATAACGGAGTGAAAAGTGGAAATCAGATCTCTTTCAATGTAATTCGCTCTTAACTGCGCCAGAAAATTCAAAAACACCTGATAATTGGATGCCTGATCCACTTCATCAATCATCAGGATCAACGGTTTTTCAGAATGCTCGCACCATTCATTTAAGACAATAAATAATTCATCCAGCGTTTCCGCATTCCCCTTTTTCTGTGCGAAAAAATTAAGTTGTTCCGCTTCCTTATCCGGGATTATGACACCTTTTACGGCCAGAAGAATACGTTTTGAGAGCGCAAAGACAAAACTGATTTCATCCGCAAAGGATGCGTCGCTCAACCGTTGAAAATCCAGGCGAATTACGAGATAGTCCTCTTTCAGGTATTCTGCCAGTGCCAGCATGGTTGTTGTCTTTCCATACTGTCTGGCACGATTGATTATAAAATAATCGCCGCGGTCTACCATTTCTTTAAATTGATCAAGACGTTCTGTAAGGTCCACCATATAATGCTTCTCCGGTATACAATTTGCTGTGATGTTAAAAATCTTGCTCATACAGCGAGGCTCCTTTCCGCGGTTATCGTCATCTGCAGCTCTCTGGACTGCGTATGACGTATGTTCATAAAAAACTGTGCAGCAACCCTCATTCGACTTTTTGGTCGAATGGGGAGGAAAGCATGATTTGATTCAACTTATGCCTTTCGATGGATATTATTGATAATAGTATAGATGGAAATTATGGAAAAGGCAAGAGATAACCAATTACTTTTCAACGACTGTAATTGTATTGTTATTTTTCACGGGGTAGGGATAGCTCATGTAAGAGTAGGATAATCCATGAACAGATGATACAGCAAAGTCATAGAATCTGTCCGTACAGAGGAGAAGCGTACGGACTAAAACAGCAAAATCACAGGATCCGTCTGTACAGAAGGGAGGAACGTACGGACTAAAACAGCAAGATTACAGAATTCGTCTGTATAGAAGAGAGAAGCGTACGGACTAAAACAGCAAAATCACAGGATCCGTCTGTACAGAAGGGA
>JAJQDO010000213.1:0-7587 GCA_021202175.1 Clostridiales bacterium
ATTTTTATGATTTTGTTATTTCCGTCTGTTCATGACTTCCTCACCCCATGAATAGCCACAACTATTTCAAAAAAATGTCGAAACTGTCGTGTTTTGTTGAAGAATCGCAAATCCTATGGTAAAGTTAAAGACACAAAGGAGTGAATCATCATGGATTTATCACAAAATATTACAGTAGAAAATAAACAGATTCTTTCACAGGCGCAGATCCAATCCCTGGAGATTCTGGCCATGGATGCAGTGGAACTGGAAGAATTCCTGCAAAATGAATATATGAGTAATCCCTTGCTGGAGCACCGGACAGACAGCGATATGCACATCAGCATGGAGAATGATGTCCGCTGGTTCGAGAATTCCCGTTCCTACAAGGGCAGAGATTATCGGGGTGACAGTGATGATGATTTCGATGCTTACCGTAATCTCGCAGCTGCAGACCCGGAATATTTAAAGAACTATTTCGTTTCTCAGCTGGATCATTCCCGTTTTTCCAAAGAAGAGTGGAGTCTGGCGCTTTATATGATTGATTGTCTGGATGACGACGGTTACTTTCGCATGACGGTAGAAGAAGTTACCAAACTGACGGATGCGTCGACGGAGCAGGTACAAAAAGTACTGGATGTTCTGCGCGATCTGGAACCATTTGGCGTTTTTTCTCCCAACCTGGCGGAATGCCTGATAAAACAACTGGAAGTACAGGGACTGGATGAACCGAATCTTTGTCGGATCATTCGAGAATATCTTCCGGAAATCAGCGAAGGAAAGATCAGCGTCATTTCAAGAAATACGGGTCTGACCACCTCCCAGATCCGAAAATATATCGCAATCATCGCAAAGCTGCAGCCCAAACCATTGTCCGGTCTGCAGGAGACAGAGGTCAGTTACATCGTGCCGGATATCATATACACGCGAAAAGATAACGGATGGGAAATCGCCATCAACGATCGATGGATGGGTGAGTACCATATCAACACACCTTATCTGCAGATGATGAAAGACGCCAAAGACCCAGAGCTCACAGAATATTTTAAGACAAAGCTGGAAAGAAGCCGTTTCATCCTGCGCAGCATCGCGCAGCGTCGGGAAACGATGAACAGTATCGCCCAGGCAATTCTTGAAAAGCAGGAGGATTATTTTCTTGGCAAGGGCCTGCTCCGTCCCATGACCATGAGCAGCCTGGCAGAAGAAATGGACGTCCACCCTTCCACCGTTAGCCGGGCCGTGAAAGGAAAATATATCAAGGCTCCCATCGGAACCATTCTCATCAAAAATCTGTTTCAAAGCGGCATTTCCACGGACAAAGGAGAGGACATGTCTGCGGAGCGGATTAAAGAGCATATTAAAATGCTGATCGAGCAGGAGGACAAACGCAAACCTTACAGCGATGCGAAGCTGGTGGAGCTGCTGGTGGCCGAAGGCATCCATATATCCCGAAGAGCCGTGGCCAAATATCGAGACGAGTTGTTTATCCGGAGCAGTTTTGACCGGAAGATTCGTTAAACAATAACACATTTAAAAGGTATGTTCACACCAGACGCAAGACACACAAGGAGGAACACACATCCTATGGAATACTCAAACATCGAACTTATCATTTTCCTGCTATTTTACGGCTTCGTCGGCTGGGCGGCGGAGGTTGTCGTGACGGCAGTTGTGTACCATAAATTTTCCAACCGTGGCTTCTTTAATCTGCCAATCTGTCCGAAGTATGGCATTATGGCAGACATTTTAATCGTCGTACTCCCGACGGTAGGAGAAGAATTAAGCTTCCAAAATGTGGCATTACAATACATGCTCACATTAGTAACCGTATCCGTTGTGGATTTCATCACCAGTGATATCTCCCACCGCCTGCTACATCGGCGACTGCATCAATACGAGCGGGGGACTTTGTTTGGCGGTGAATTAAAGGGAACGACCGTCGCCATGTTGAAATCCGCTATCGTTTTGATTGTCATCAAGCTGATTCACCCATTTGTCTTTCTCATTGTGCACCTGATTCCGCTTCTGATCCTGCGCATTGTCGGGTTCGTGCTTCTGGGTATTCTTATTTTTGACGCATTCACGGTCATGTATGCCGGAAGAAAGAGAAAGCGCGAAAAACAAAAGAAAATAAGAAAGGCAAAAACCCAGACAGCAGCAACTGTATCCTCAACATCCTCGGCCTCATCACCCATGGCGTCCTTAGAAAAACAAATGGAAAAACAGGTAGAAAAAGCGGTAAAAGCCCAGGAGGAAGCCACACTGACCGTCTCGCAGGCTGTCGCGGAGGAGAACCTCGGGAATCGCCTGTACAAAGCAGTATGGAAGCGTCTGGAACAGGCCTACCCGGATATGGAAAAACAGAGCGAACCAGAACCAGGGAAATATGTTTTTGCCAAAGGCTTATGTCTGAACAAACTGATCTGGATCTTTATCATCTGGGCACTGGTCGGCGATTTGTTCGAAACGGTCTTCGTATGGGCCACCACCGGCGTATGGATGAGCCGGACGAGTGTAATCTACGGCACCTTCTCCATCGTCTGGGGCATGGGCGCCGTGATCATAAGTCTCGTTACGCAGCGGCTTGCTGACCGAGAGGACCGTTATGTTTTTCTGGCCGGCTGCGTTCTGTGGAGCGTATATGAATATTCCTGCAGTGTCCTCTCGGAAGTCCTGTTCGGCAGAACCTTCTGGGATTACAGTGACATGATGTTTAACATTGGCGGTCGCACGAATCTTCTGTTTTGTATGTTCGGCGGCCTATTATCCGTATTGTGGGTAAAAATGCTTTATCCGCTGATCAGCGGCCTGATTGAAAGATTCCCGCCGGCCGTAGGACTGATTACCACCTGGGCCGTCATTATTCTGATGATAGCGGATCTGGTTTTATCCAGTGCCGTCCTCTCACGATATGTCAATCGTCTGGATGGAAAAGAACCGCAGAATGTTTTGGAGTAATTCATTGACTGGAACTATTCAGATGATTTTGTGGAAAGCATCTGGCCAAACATGCGGGAGCCAGACAGTGACAGTGCTTTGTGGGAACAGCAATAAAAGGACCGCCCGAACCGGGCGGTCTTATATTATTCCCTATTCTACTTCCTCCATATCTATCATTCCGATGCCCCATTCATCAGCGTCTGCAGAGTGTCCGCGTCCGTATACGCCATCGTTTGCTGTTCTCCATAAACAACATAGCCATCTTTATAGTAGACGTAGATATCATACCTCCAATTTACATCATCATAATAAGCAGAATTACCCCCGAAGGCGGAAAGCTTCTCCTTGACAGAGTCTATCACCTCCGTGTCTGTGATGGTCCACGTCTCGCTGTCTACCGTATCGTAAACCTCAATCTGGCTGATGGATACATTCGCCAGCGTCTTATCCACGTCGCATCCCTTCTCTTTTAAGAAAGCCAATGTTTTTTGGAAAGACGGATAAATATAGTAATATTCCTCCACGTTAGAAAGTCCGCTATGATTCACCGTCAGCTCGCCAAGGGGGAGCGTATTTTTCGCATCCGCATAAGTCAGTCCGTCGAATTCCTCCAGATAGATATCCAACAGTTCCCATCGTTCTTGTTCTGTTAAATTCATTGTGACGAAATCCAGTGCATTATCCCAGGAAATCGACGTAATCTTACTCCAATCGCATGTGTAAAGGGAATACACACTTTTCCGGTACATTTCGGACGGAAATAACAATGTAAGGATATTATCCCTCGTATCGGACGAGAAAGTGTAAGCCCTTTGTTTTTCCATCCCATTTTTCAGGGTATAAATGACAGTAAAGGTTTCATAAGATTCTCCTTCCCCATCGGAATCGACGGATATGGTGTTCATCCCATCTGTAACGCTCTCCTGCAGCACTTTGAGGAGCGCATTTTTCTCCTCGCCGGAAATCCCGTCCTGCTCTTCTCCCCAGAACATATAGGACCGGTTGTTATAATTGTTATCCTTGATCATGATCGATTCCAGCTTATCTTCATCGGGGACATAGGCGTCATATCCATAGATGTCAAAGGAAAAAGAAGCCACAATGAAAATGCTGATGACCAGGGTAATGAGCATCTGTCTCCTGTGGGACCAGAGGCCGCGGATATCCGCCTGATAAATACTTTCGATAATGCCATGGAACAATACACATCCCAACACAATCCCCGGTAGCATCCACCATGCGGATGTATAGAGCGTAATGCCATAAAGTAGGTACCCGCTATAGATGGCCGCAGGAATAACCAAAAGGATGCGAATGACCGCATTCGCCTTTGGAAAGGCCATGGATCTCCCCGCCGCCTCGGAAGGCCTTATCTCAAAAAGCTTCTGGCAAAGTACCGCCAGAACAATGATAAAGAGCACAAGAGCCAGGAAATACATGCGATGCCCACTCCAGGTCCATCCCGTATTGGTAAGGGATTGCGTCAATGCAAAAGCCAAGGATGCCGGTGAGCCATAACGGAACAGACGCAGCATATCTGTCGGCGTCACGTAGGTTTCAAAAAACGTGCTTCCCAATATCTCCGGGATATAACAGATCACGAGGGGAATGTAAGTGAAAAACACAGCCATACCCAATACTCCTACTGCCGTATTTCCTGTCATGATCATGGCCAGAACCGCTGTCAGATAGATTCCGGAAAATATAGCAAGATAACATATCATAGAGGAGAGGATACCTGCAAACATCGCCCCATCCATATAGCCCAGCGCCGCAACAATGACCATCTCAATGATCGAAGCCACCATTCGCAGCAGGATGAAAATCAAGACTGCATTACAGAAAATGGACCAGAATATTCTTTTCCGTTTCACCGGCAATGCATGATACAAATCTATCTTTGTCGATGAATGCAGATAAGCGAATCCGTTCACTGCCATCGTGATTGCAATGCAAAGAACACAAATCGTCACAACCATGTTCGGCGCCGTGTAGGAAGCAATTACGCTATAGATATCCTTCCTCTCGAGGTTTCCATCGGTCATCGCATTCTGTATCTGAATGGCCAATCCTCCGATCTCCATCAAAGCATAAAACATGGTAAGCAATACGATACCCAGCCGGTGCCGCATATCTTCTTTTTGTAATTTAAAAAATGATATTCTTGATGTCATAACCAACTACCTCCGTTTCACTGATAAAGGTCTCTTCCAGGGACAGCGGCAGGACCTCGCAATAAATCGGACGCAACTCACCAACCTGCCCGAGAATTCTTTCCACATCGCCCCGCACGGTAAGTGTCAGCAGCTTTCCTCTGCGCTCGCAGTTCCGAATATCTAGCATCTCTGTCACCGTTTCGTCTACTTCCTCCCGTAAAATACACTGCACCTTATGCAGATTACATTTCAGATCGTCCAGATCCTTTGACAGCAAAACCCCTCCTCTGTGCAGCAGTCCGATGTGATCGCAGATATCCTCGAGTTCCCGCAGGTTGTGGGAAGCGATAATAGGAGTCAATCCTTTTTCGTCCATCTCCCTGGCAAAAAGGCTCTTAATCCCCTGACGCATCACTGGATCCAGACCGTCAAAGGTTTCATCACAGATCAGATATGGAACATTGGCACAGAGTCCAAAGAGTATCGAAAGCTGTTTCTTCATCCCCTTAGAAAAGGTACGGATCTTCCGCCGCTCGTCCATATGAAACCGCAGCAGAAACTTCCGAAAACGCCTTCGATCAAATCCGGTATAATATACCTCATAAAAATCCGCCATATCTTCCGGTGTCGCATTCGGAAAATAAAACTGATCGTCTGATATATAGAAAAACTTACTTTTCGCCTCGGGATGATCCCACACGGGTTCTCCGTCAATCAATATCTCTCCTTCGTCTGGCTTCAACACTCCGGTCACCATGCGAAGCAAGGTACTCTTCCCCGCGCCATTGGTCCCGAGCATCCCAAACACACTTCGTTCCTGCAACGCCAGACTGATATCCGCCACCGCGGCAATCTCTCCAAATGACTTGCTGACATGTTTGATTTCAATCATTTTGATTCCTCCTTGTAGACATCATCCACGCAGGACAGCACCTGCTCTCTTGACACCCCCTGCTCCTTGCAGGAAAGCAGTTCCTTTTTCAAGGCTTCCAAAAGCTTCGCCTGCTGCTTCTCCTTCAAATGCTCGTCGGCCCGCACAAAATTACCCCGGCCCTTCACCGAATAGATAAACCCTCTTCTCTCCAATTCGCTGTAAGACCGCTGGATCGTGTTGGGATTAATGGATAACTCCACTGCGAGCGCCCGGACAGATGGCAGCTTATCATCCGGTTCCAGCACGCCATTTACGATAAGCATCTCCATTTTATCCACAACCTGTTCATAAATGGGCCTCTTGTCACTATAATCGATCATAATCAAAGCCATCGACTCCACCTCTCTTCCACTGTGCGATAGCTCCTTTCCCGTATGTCGTACTCAAAAATTTCCATCACTCGCATCCCCTATTCAAAAGCTTCCATGAAACATTACTTTCTGCTGTCTTATACCGACATTGCCTTTCCCTTTTTCTTCCAGCTATGATTTTTCTAATAGTCATCATCTCGTTTCCATGTGTATTAATACATCTAGTACACTTAGTATACTTGTTCCTATGTATTATGTCAAGCATTTTTTCATGACCATCAACCTTGTCGTAACCTTTTACAAATACTATTTTTTGCGAAAGCGTAGTCTACCCTTCTTTACAGAAGATTTCCATAGTTCTATAATTAAAAGTTACAAAGTGTTCTCTTTTTCACTTCGTCTCGAATCGTTACTGTGTACGATGCAAATAACAGATTCACCTTGAGCAACAATTTGAAATGTTCAGGGAAATAAGGCATAGATCAGGAATATCAGGAATTTACCGTTGCATTTCATATCGTCCATGATACAATAAGCATATCTGTTATACAGGCAACATAACGATACAAAACATAACGAAACGAGGAAACATATGGAGAATTTAACTTTATCAGAAGCAGAAGAATTACTTTTAGCAAATGTCTCTCCCATAGGAGAAACGGAAGACATTTCCTTATGGGATGCCCACGGCAGGGTTCTGGCAGAGGACATCATCGCCAGCAGTAACCATCCGCCGTTCTCTCGCTCTCCATTAGACGGATACGCTTTGCGCAGTGAGGATATCCAGGGAGCCTCCAAAGACCATCCCGTTACTCTACGGGTCATTGACGAAGTGACCGCCGGACACTGCACCCATAAAACAGTGGAAACAGGCCAGGCTGTCCGCATCATGACCGGTGCGCCGATTCCTACAGGGGCTGACTGCATTTTGGGACAGGAAGATACCGATTACGGCGATGTAATCGTGACTGTTTATGAAACACTTCGCCCTTATGAGAATTATTGTTTTGAAGGGGAGGACTATAAGGCAGGCGCAATATTAATGAAAAAGGGAGTCTTACTGCGGGGACCGGAAATCGGGATTCTGGCCAGCCTCGGCCGGACGAAGGTTCAGGTCACCCGCAAGGTGCGCATTGCCGTCCTTACCACTGGAGACGAAATCGTTCTTCCCGGAGAACCTTTGAAGGAAGGACAGGCCTCGCCCTGGAAAGAAGACACGCGATATTGCTGAATGGCTACCCCAAGAAAAGCCGGGTTACCCGCTACG
>JAJQDO010000213.1:7597-10363 GCA_021202175.1 Clostridiales bacterium
CTACGTGCGTGCCCATTACCATGACGAATCCGTGCGACTGGCAGACGGCTCCAACGATTCCGGTATCTTGAGTAATATGTGTGGCTGCAACTGTCTGGTGGAAATTCCTGCCGGGACAGAGAAATTAACGGAAGGAGAATCTGTCACAGTAGTTATGATTTAAATCACAGATGATCCGGCATACTACAATACATTAGGAAATAGTCCGGCAACAAATGCCAGATCACTCCACACATCTTAAGATACATGTGCCTCGCCACAAACAATATGGTCAAGAACTCGAAAATCAGCCAACAAAATATACAGGTTCATTGATACTTATAAAGAACGTATATTATAGTGAGCGTTAATAATAATTTGTCGTTTACTATAAACAATCAGCCAATACTATAATAACGAGAATGGAGAAGACAAATGAAATTAATAAAAACAGAAGACGCAGTAGGTCAGGTACTCTGCCATGATATCACGCAAATCATCAAGGGCGTGACCAAAGACGCCGTATTTCGCAAGGGGCATGTCATCCGGGAGGAAGATATCCCGCTCCTGCTCAGTGTGGGAAAAGAAAATATCTACATCTGGGAAAAAGATGAAAAGATGCTTCATGAAAACGAAGCAGCCGATATCCTTCGTGAGATCTGCCAGGGAGAACACATGTATCCGACACCAGTCAAAGAAGGAAAAATCGAACTGGTCGCGGACGTGGACGGGCTTCTCAAGGTGGATGATGAAAAAATGCGCCTGATCAACGGAATGGGACAGCTGATGATTGCTTCCCGCCATGGCAATTTTCCGGTCCACAAAGGGGATAAACTGGCGGGCACCCGCATCATTCCCCTGGTGATTGAAAAAGAAAAAATGGAAAAAGCCAGAGAACTCTGCGCGCCAGAGCCGATTCTCAAGCTTCTGCCTTTCGTCCATAAGAAGGTAGGCATCGTCACTACCGGAAGCGAGGTATATCACCATCGCATTGAAGATACCTTCACCCCGGTCATTTATGAGAAAATGGCAGAATATAATGCGGAAATCATGGGACAGATTCTCTGCGACGATAACCATGAAATGATTACGGCCGCTATATTAGAGCTGATTGAAAAAGGCGCGGACCTCGTCGTCTGTACCGGCAGCATGAGTGTCGACCCGGATGACCGGACCCCTCTTGCCATAAAAAATACAGGAACAGATATCATATCTTACGGAGCACCCGTTCTCCCGGGCGCCATGTTCCTGCTCAGTTATTACAATGACCGGATTCCAATCTTAGGATTACCAGGCTGCGTCATGTATGCCAAACGGACGATATTCGATCTGGTTCTCCCAAGAATCATGGCCGATGACCGCGTTACCGCAGAAGAACTGGCCGGGCTTGGACAGGGCGGATTATGCCTGAATTGTAAGGTCTGTACCTTCCCTAACTGTGGATTTGGGAAATAAAGGAGAAATCTATGGAATTTACACATTTTGATCAGAAAGGAAACGCGGTGATGGTCGACGTCAGTGACAAGACGGAGACAAAACGTACCGCCACGGCGCAGGGCACCATCCGCATGAGCAAAGAATGTTTCGAAAAAGTACAGGCAGGGCGAATGGCCAAAGGCGACGTGCTGGGAACAGCCCGCATCGCCGGAATCATGGGGGCAAAAAAAACAGCAGAACTCATCCCTCTTTGCCACCTTTTGAATCTGACCGGTGTGACGATTGACTTTACACTTGACGAAAGCCAGAATGAGATCACCGCCATCTGCCAGGCCAAAACAACCGGGAAAACCGGTGTGGAGATGGAAGCACTGACCGGTGTACAGATCGCACTTCTCACCATCTATGACATGTGCAAGGCTGTGGACAAGCGTATGGAAATGCACAGCATTCATCTGTGTACCAAAACCGGCGGAAAAAGCGGTGATTTTAAATTTTAACCATCTTTTTGGCATCCTGCCAATTGATACAAGCCAAAATAAACGACACGCAACAATAAGAATATTAGCGGCATTTTCTAATTAACTATACATATTCTGCTTAGAATAATGTATATGTAATTAGGAAGTGACACACTAGTGGGGTTTTTATAATTCAGGAGGAGAACATGGGAATCATTAAAGGAATATGTATCAGCGAAAAACGTGGCACGCAAAAATCAGAAGTGCAGGAAGCCGATCTGACCGTAAACTGGGGGATTGACGGCGACGCTCATGCCGGAAACTGGCATCGCCAGGTCAGCCTGCTGTCTGAGGAAAAAATCGAGGCATTCCGGGCAAAAGGAGCCGAGGTATCCTTTGGCGCTTTCGGCGAAAACCTCATCGTAGAAGGATTTGACTTTGCAAAGCTTCCCGTAGGAAGCCGATTTCAGATTGGTGATGCAGAACTGGAAATGACACAGATTGGGAAAGAATGTCACTCTCATTGCGAGATTTATAAGGTGATGGGAGACTGCATCATGCCGAGGGAAGGCGTCTTCGCCGAGGTCATTACACCCGGACATATCAAAGTTGGTGACGAAATCATCCTTTTACCAGAAGGCCAAAACCGACCGCTTACCGCAGCGGTAATCACTTTAAGTGATAAGGGAGCTGCCGGACAAAGAGAGGATAAAAGCGGTCCCGTTATCGTAGAAGAACTGGAAAAAGCCGGCTATCGCGTCATAGAAACCTTGATTCTTCCTGATGAGAAATCCATCATCAAAAAAGCATTGATCCGGCTTGCCGACCAAAGACAGGTAAATCTGATCCTGACCACAGGCGGAACCGGCTTCTCCGAAAGAGACTGTAC
>JAJQDO010000063.1 GCA_021202175.1 Clostridiales bacterium
ATTTTAATGTGCAATAATTTGTGTAAAATGAATATATTTCAGAATTGTATAAAAAATCAATTGAGAAAAATAGAATAAAGTTGTATGATTTCATTATCAAACGAAGCAAGAAACCAAAATAAATTAAATGTTTAAAAGAAAGGATGTCCATTATGTCAGAAGTATGGAAACCTGTAACAGCGATTACCATGGGAGATCCGGTTGGAATCGGACCAGAGATTTGTGTCGATACGATGCTTAGCCAGGAGATTGCCGATGTTTGTCGTCCGTTTGTGATCGGCTCACAGGCAGTGATGGAAAAGGCAGCGGCCTGCAAGGGAGTGACATTGAAGTTTAACCAGATCACAGACCCCTCCGAAGCAAAGTATGAGTTTGGAACCTGCGATATCCTGGAAACGGGAGAGTATGACACGGATTCTCTGGAATGGGGACAGGTGCAGAAACTTGCCGGACAGATGGCTGTTGATTTTATTTACAAATCCATTGATTTGGGGCTGGCAAATAAGATTGATGCCGTTTCTACCGCACCAATCAACAAGCAGGCCATCAAACTGGTCGGCGTAAAAGAGCCAGGACATACAGAAATGTATCAGGTAAAAACCAACAGCCGTTATGCATTGACCATGTTTTCCTGTCATAAGCTGCGTGTATTCTTCGTATCTCGTCATATGTCTCTGATTGACGCTTGTAAATATGCCACTAAGGACGTGATTTTGCAGGATGTGATTGATATCGATTATGAATTACGTAAGATTGGACTGGAGAATCCGCTGATTGCTGTTGCGGCCCTGAATCCTCATGGTGGAGATAATGGATTATTTGGAACGGAAGAAATCACGGAAATCGGACCGGCAGTGAAGGCAGCGCAGGAGAAAGGCATTAATTGTGTAGGACCGTGTCCGGCGGATTCTGTATTCAATATCGGAAAGTCAGGAAAATATGACGCGATCTTATCACTGTATCACGATCAGGGACACATTGCCTGCAAGACGCTGGATTTTGAGAAATCTGTTATACTGACTTTCGGCCTTCCGTTTATTCGTTCTTCCGTAGATCATGGGACAGCTTTTGATGTAGCGGGGAAGGGTATCGCCCAGGGTAATTCCATGATCGAATCCACCAAGGTTGTGTCGGAATATGCGACACTTCAGCACAACAAAGGGCAGAAATAGAATGCTCGATAGAAAGATTGATTTGATAAAGAAAACAGATAATAGAGCAAATGATCAATACGAATCAATAAAACAATAGAGAAGGAGTTGGTATTATGCCGAAAATTGGTGCAGTAGCAGATGATTTGACCGGAGCGACGACCACTGGTGTGCTTTTAGCGCGTTCCAAAGCGAAGACGGCGGTATTTTTCAATGAACAGGCTGCTTTGCAGGCAGAAGGAATGGATGATCTCGACGCAGTCATTATTTCCACCAGCAGTCGTCCTCTCCCGGGAGAGGAGGCCTATAAGGCGGTTTCGGAAGCGACAAAGGCATTGCAGAACATGGGGGTTAAATATTTCAGCAAGCGTATTGACACTACGTTACGCGGTGGCGTCGGTGTAGAAATTGATGCCATGATGGATACGATCGGAGATGATGTGATTGCCGTTGTCGTTCCGGCGATGCCGCAATCAAAACGCATCGTTGTTGGCGGCTATTCTGTTATCGATAGTGTCGCTCTGTCCTGCACACCGGTTGCCCAGGATGTTCGTACCCCAGTAAAGGAAACTTATGTTCCAAAGCTGCTTAAGAAGCAGACGAAACGTCAGGTAGGACTGATCAAGCTTTCTACCATTTTAAAGGGAGCGAAGGCGATTGTTGATAAACTGCTCAGCCTGCGGCAAAAAGGTTGCGAGGTTATCGTGGTGGACGCCATCAGCATCGATGACGTGCAGGCCATTGCCAGGGCGTGCGTACAGCTGCACTGGAATGTGCTGGCGGTAGACCCGGGAGCATTTACCGCGAAACTTGCTTACTGCCGAGGCCTGATCCAGACAGAGAGCGCAAATGTACCGGAGGATACGCTGGATGGACAGGGGAAAACGGTTCTGATCGCTGCGGGAAGTGCCTCACCGGTAACCAAGACCCAGATGGACGTCCTTGGGGAGGAAGCACGCCATGTTCGTATCAGTATCGATCCGACACAGCTCATTGAAGGCGGCGTCGCAGCGGAGGCTGTGGCGAAGAGTACGGTGGAAGAAGCCATTGCTCTGCTTGAACAGGAAACGCCTCCGAGAGCGATTCTTCTGGAAACGGCACTTCACGGCGTGCTTTTAGAATTGGATAGAGAGGATTCTGATCGCGGATATTACAATGGACAGTGCGCCGACATGATTAATGCCTATCTGGGACAAATTGTCCGGATGATCATTGATAAGAAACGGGAACAGATCGTGGGGCTCTACTGTACCGGCGGAGATACGGAAGTGAACGTTTGCGACGCTTTGGATGTGCAATGCCTGGAGGTTGTGGATTATGTCATCGCCCAGACAGACATTGGCCGTCTGACCGGGAAGTATGCCGGTATCCCGATCATCGGAAAAGGTGGATTGACCGGAACAGACACAATCGTGCTCGATATCGTTGACCGCCTGTTTAAAGAGGCAACAAGATAAAAGGAATGGCAGAAAACACTTTTGCACAGTGATTATATCATCCAGTAAGAAAATGTTCAGTTTTTGATGTGATATGAATGGATGATAATCAAATGAATGATAACAAATTAATAATGATGAAAGAAATGAGGTAATGATTTATGAGTGAAAATGAGAAGAAAGATGTGACGGAAAAAAAAGAAAAAGAACGGTTGGATTTGGATTTGTTAAATAAAATGAAAGCCATTCCTGGCGGATTGGTTCTCATTCCATTGATCATCGCCGTTGTGATCGCGACATTTGCTCCCCAGTTATTCCAGATTGGCGGATATGTTACAGCGCTATTTTATGAAGGTAACTCCTGTATGATGGGATTCTTCCTGATCGTCTGCGGTTCCTCCATTGATGTGCGCCAGGTAGGGTTGCCTCTTTACAAAGGTGTTGTTATGACCGCCTCCAAATTTATCCTGGGTGTCGTTTTGGGTATGATCGTTGGCGCTCTGTGTGGCGATGCCGGTATCATTGGACTGACTCCATTTGTTATCATCGCAGCCCTCACAAACTCCAACAGTTCCCTATACATATCACTGTCATCTCAGTTCGGTAATGCTTCCGATACCGGTGCGGTTTCCATTCTGGCATTGAACGATGGTCCGTTCTTTACCCTGGTTGCTCTGGGTGCTACCGGACTGGCTAACATCCCGATTATGAGTCTGATCGCAACGATCGTTCCGTTACTGATTGGTTTTATCTGGGGAAACATTGATAAAGAATTCCGTAGGGTATGTGCGACCGCGCAGCCGATCGTGACCTTCTTCATGACGATTTCCATCGGTGCGAAAACAGACGTTGGCACGATCATCACAGCCGGTGCTTCTGGTGTGGTTCTTGGCCTCGTTTCTGCTCTTACCGCCGTTGTGTTCTTCCTGGTTGTCAATGCATTCCTTCCAAAAAAAGAGAGAAATGCTATGGGCGCCGCGATTGGTACCACAGCTCTGAACTCCGCGCAGACGCCGGCAGCAGTTGGTGAAGCCGATCCTTCCCTGGAATCCTATGTTCCGATGGCTACCGCGCAGTGTGCTACCGCTTCCGTGATCACCTTGTTCCTCTGCCCATTCTTTGTTACCTTCTTTGACAACTATATGCGCAGAAACCGCAAGGGTATCTATTCCGCAGAAGGCTGGGCAGCAGATAAGGTTGCTGCGAACTAGAAAACGAACGGGAGTCAGCAGAATTTGACAACAAGTGAACAAAAAGCATAAGAATTCGATGACGAACGAACAAGAAACATGGCGAACTGGAAAAAAGGACATTGTTCAGAATTCGACTACCGCATCTCGCAGCTTTTCGATGGAGGGATACGGTGGTCGAAAGCAGAGCAGGGTAGAAAGGAGATTATAAGGAATGGCACAGGCAGCAGTACTTTATAGCGAGGAAAGCGAAATAATAAGAGAAAGGGAACAACAGTCAACACGAACATTTCGTCCGACTTCACCAGCAGATTTCGGCGTGACAATGGATACCAGTCATATTTTTGATATGCTCCTTTATCACATGTATTCTACATTTGGCGGTTTTTTGATCAATGTAGTAGGCCTGACGATTATCATGATTGGAGGTTTACGTTATTTCTTCCATAAAATGACACTTTCTATGGCTATCATTTACGTCGTTTTTGGTGTGCTTGTTCTGGTCTCGACTCCCCTTAGCCTGTGGATGCGGGCGAGAAATACGATGAAGCTTGCGAAATACCAGCAGCCGATTCACTACAGCTTTGATAACGATGGCATCCATGAAACGGTACAAGATGGAGTGAACCATTACAGCTGGAGCCAAGTGGAGAAAGCTGTGAATACGCCCAAAACAATCTCCTTTTATATGGAAGGCAATGGAAGTGTGCTCGTATTTCCGAAACGTGATTTTGACACAACAACATTCCAGTCCGCCATGTGGTATCTGAGCCGCAATGTAGTGATGGGGAAAATATATATTCATTAAACATATAACAATTACGGGCGCCGCATAAATGCGGCGCCCGATGTTATTTTATTTCGCATCCTAAATTATCATATATGGCGTCTGTTAAAATTTGTATTGTATCTCAATTCCATCCGATTAATCTCTTTCAATCAGTTCACAGTAAAAATCGGCATAATCGATTCGTTTATCTTCCGTAAACTTAATGGCGGTGCGTGGGTGCTGGTTCAATATGCCTGTCATGAGATATTGCAGGTCATAGCCCCATACGATTCCGTCCTCTTTTAATTTTGCCATATGGTCTTCGATAAACCGGAAGACAGGATAATGGTTGTACTTCGGATTCTTCAGGAAGCTTAAGAGCAGTTCCATCGCGCAGTTCCCGGCTCCGCGCCCCATGGTGTTGTAGGTGGCGTCCAGGAAATTGGCGCCGTCTCCGACGGCCTCAATGGTGTTGGCAAAAGCCAGCTGCTGGTTATTGTGAGCATGGATGCCGACTTCTTTTCCATATTTCGTCGCCGTGTTCATGTAGAGATCCATGATACGCGCGATCTGTTCCGGGTAGAGGGCGCCGTAGCTGTCCACGATATAGAGAGTCTTTACATCAGTTTGTGCGAGCAGTTCCAAAGCGATTTCCACATCTTTTTCCTGTGCATTTGAAATGGCCATCAGGTTACAGGTCGCCTCATATCCCTTTTGTGTGGCGTTATTGATCATGTCGATGGCAGCCGGAATCGTGTTGATGTACGTCGCGACACGGATCATGTCGATGGGACTTTCATTCTTTGGCAGGATATCATTCTTGTAATCACAACGGCCCACATCCGCCATAACGGCAATTTTCAGGTCGGTATTGTTATCTCCGACGATAGCACGGATGTCGTCATCCTTGCAGAACTTCCATTTACCGAACTTATTCTCATTAAACATCTCGCGTGATGCTTTATATCCGAACTCCATGTAATCGACGCCGGCCTTCAGGTTCGCGAGATACAGGTTCTGGACGAATTCATCGGTAAAGTAAAAATTATTTACAAGTCCTCCGTCATGCAAGGTGGCATCAACGACGCGAATCTCTGGTCGGAAGTTCATCAGTTTCTCTAATTCTTTCATAAATAAAATCTCCTCATAAGTAAAATCACCCCGCCACTTCAATGATTTAAAGCGGCGCAAAACTAATGCCTATTGTAAAATAACAATGCATATTTGTCAAGAGAAGCATCAGAAAACTTATAAAATGTAAATTTATTGTGCATAAATAAACTGGATATTACAAATGGTTTCTGCTATAGTCATATTGTTATGTTTAATCTCCGTTTTTGATTTAATGGAATAATTATAATGCAGATCAGTGAGGAGGCTATGATGGACTTATTGACAATTTTTGCATTGATTTTGTTTGTCGTCACTTATGTGCTGATGTTTACTTTTCAGGGGGTTCGTCCTTATATTGCTATCGTTTCAGCGGTCATTTTCGTGATTGTCGGCAGTGCGGGTATTTTCCCGGCATTTCAATATACTCTGATGGATGCTTTGGGGGAAATCGACTGGAATGTGATTATGATGATTGCCGGCACGATGGGAACGGTGTATCTTTTCATCGACTCGAAAATGCCGCAGTTATTGAGTGATATTATCATCTCGAAGGTGCATTCGGTGAAATGGATGATTTTTGCGATGTCCCTGTTTGCCGGTATCGTTTCGGCTTTCGTGGATAATGTGGCCACAGTGCTGATGTTAGCACCGGTGGCTCTGGCAGTATGTAAAAAACTTAATATTTCACCGGTTCCCGCGATTATCTGTATGTCTATTTCTTCGAATCTGCAGGGAGCGGCGACGCTGGTCGGCGATACGACATCGATTTTGCTGGCAAAGGCGGCGGATCTGGATTTTATGAGTTTCTTTTTTGTCGATGGTAAGCCGGGAATGTTCTGGGTTACGGAGGCGGGAGCGCTCGTGGCATCATTGATTATTCTGTGGATGTTTCGAAAAGAAAATGAAGCTGTAGATTTTGAAGGACGGACAGTGGTGGAAGACAAAGTCCCGACTGTTTTACTTTGTCTGACGGTAATTTCGCTGATTGTTGCTTCCTTTATCCCTTATAAGAGTAATGCGGCACCGGGACAGTTTTATAAACCGGATATTACCAATGGGCTGCTGTGTATCTTTTTCTTTGTTGTGGGACTGATTTATGAAGTTGTGAGGCGCAAAGATGTGGATGTTGTGAAAGGGGCATTGAAGGAGATTGATTATTACACGATTGCCTTGCTAATGGGACTTTTTGTTGTGATTGGCGGCATCAGCAATGCCGGTATCATTGATCTGATTGGGAATGCCCTGGCAGGTCTTAGCGGGAACGGCAGTCGATTATCGATTTTCTTCATCTACACGGTTGTGGTGTGGATGTCTGTATTGTTTTCCGCATTTATTGATAATATTCCTTATACAGCAACGATGCTTCCGGTTGTTGCTGTAATTACGGAAAAGATTTCCACGACAAGTGGCATGGATGTCAGTCCGAATCTGTTATATTTTGGTCTGCTGGTCGGCGCGACTCTGGGCGGCAACCTCACGCCGATTGGCGCTTCCGCGAATATTGCGGGAATCGGGATTCTTCGCAGGGAGGGGTATAAGGTGGAATCTGGTACCTTTATGCGGTTTAGCATCCCGGTTACGCTGGCAGCTGTGACAACGGGATATCTGTTGCTGTGGGTGATTTGGATGTGAGGAAATGTATGAAGGCCTGGACGGTTTGGTTAGTAATACCGTCTGGGCCTTTTATTTCTACAGTTTAGAGTTTATCATTTTCTGCAATTTCCAGAATTTTTTCGAATGGTTTTGTTAGAGCAGGAACAGTCTTTCTTATCAAAGGCCGGGTTGAAGGCATAGAAGTTGCGGCTGTCTAAATGATCCTGGACGATGCGGAGTCCTTCGCCGAACCGTTGGAAGTGTACGACCTCTCTTGCCCGAAGGAATTTCAGGACATCGTAGACTTCCGGGTCGTCCTTGACGAGACGGAGGAGATTGTCGTAGGTAGTTCGCGCTCTTTCTTCTGCGGCCATATCCTCTGTCAGATCGGTGATGGGGTCGCCGGTGGACTGGAAGGTGGATGCGCTAAAAGGTTCTCCGCTGGCGGCCTGGGGCCAGAGACCAGTAGTGTGGTCCACGTAGTAGTCGGCAAAGCCTTGTTCCTTGATTTGTTCGACGGTTAAGTTGCGCGTCAGTTGGTGGACGATGGTACAGATCATTTCCATATGGTTTAATTCTTCGGTACCGATATCGGTGAGAATACCCATGACCTCGCGGTAGGGCATGGCAAAACGTTGGGAAAGATAGCGCATGGAGGCACCTGTTTCGCCATCGGGACCTCCCGATGGCATCAGGTGATAGTAGAAATCAACTTAGAAATCAGCAATCACCAGAGAGGGCATCATATAGAGCGTTAGGATTTCTGTATAAGATGTGTCGTCAAGGATAGTTTGATCTGTCAAGGCCGCTGTTGTTGTGTTCAGCAATGTTGCTTTTGCTGTGTCTGTCAGAGTCGCGGTGGTTGTATCGGCCCGATTGATGCTGTAGTCAATCAGGGACGTCGCTTTATATCCCTGTGCAACAGAATCTCCGTCGGAGTCTAAATAGGAGACCATCGCAGAATATATCGTTTTTGGAGCCGATTGAAGGAGAGTTACATCGGACAATGGGATGGTCTCCGATCCATCGTCGGTGGCCAGATATTCACCATCCTCACCCAGGACATAAGCCTTTCGGTGATCGAACTTCACGATAAGACCGGTGGTGCCATTGTAGGAGATTTTGTCTCCCAGCTGGAACGTAATCTGCTTTTTCTCCCCATCTTCTGTAACATAGATGACGTAACTGCTCGTCGGAGAGGAATATGTAACGGAAGTTTCCGACGCGGTTTTTTCTGTTGTTTCTGTATCTTTTGTTTCCATATTCGGATTCGAAATCACCCAGAACGGTCCGCCGGCGTTGGCGCTTTTCGACTGGCTGATGATATCGGACAAGGAATACTTGTAAGAGGAGCGAGTGCGGCTTGCCACATCAGCAACGGTAACGTTATCATTTTCATCAATATCAACCAGCACCATAAAGTGACCTTTTTTGGTGAAATATCCGGGACCCATCAGGACAACGACAGGATTACCTTCGTTTAAAGCATCTTTGATGGCTTCATAATCGGTACCGACTCCCTCGCATTCCAGGCCATAAGCTTCTGCCATAGCAGAAATCAGGTAATGAGAAGAACCGTCGGAGGAATAATAACCATGTTCATAACCCCATACTGCAGCATCCAGTGGGGTAACCCACTCATCGGTCAGTGAGGAGATGACGACTGCCATGGATGTCGGACCGCACCCGGCAGAGGCAATCTGATATCCATTATCGTTCCACATGCTGTCGGTCTGATTAAAATAGACGAAGTCGCCTATGTATTCAGCGTCATCCCGCGTGATGATCTCTGAGGTCCCGTAGATTTCCGGAATGATTTCCGAGCTTGTGCTGTCAGTATCCGCGGAATCTTCTTCGTCGATTTCACCGGCTTCATCCAGATCAATCACTTCCTTTTCCGAAGAATCATCACTTTCGGTAGAAGATTCTTCGTCGGAAGAAAACGTAGATTTCGATTTTTTCTTTGTTGATTTTGATGATTTTTTAGAACTTGTGGCAGAAGTTGAATCCGAAGAGCTCGTGTCAGAGGAAGATTTACCAGTATTGGAACTGGAAGAGGTGCTTCCGGAGCTTGTGGCAGTAGTACTGTCGCTATTTTTGTTGGAAGAATCTTCACCTGCGGTGTCGGAAGAAGAGTCTTCGGATTTCGCTGTCGTAGAGGCAGTCGCTTCACTTTCGCTCTCTGTGGCGTCGGTGTTCGAGGAAGAGGACGTGTCAGACGCTTCAGTGCTGGCTTCACTGGCGGTTTCCGCATAGACCTGTGTTATATAATCAATCGCTGGCTGTGTAGCAAGCATCATGCCGCACAAACCGAATACAGTTAGATATTTCAGTGGATGCAATGATATTACTCCTTTCCTATTATGTCACATATATTGTCGAATATCCCTGGAAAGAATAATATTATACCACAAAAAAAGGAGAAAAAATGTTTTCTCCTGTGAAAATAGTGTGAAAATTGTCAGCTGGCGTGAATCAAGCGTCGCACATGAGCCTTTTCAAAGACACCGGCAACGACAAAGTATACGGCGATGTTGAAGATGGCTTTGACAATCAGACCAGGACCAGACGCCAGTCCCGCGGCTACACTGCCATAAAGAACGGCGCCAACGGCCACATAGCCGATGACCATCCAGGCCATGCCAAGCACAGCGGCCAGGACATTTCGCGGGCTGAACAGGCGGAAATTTCCTTTACAGTCAAACATGATCATGCCGGCAATCAGGGCGAGAATAGCCTTGATAAAAAAAGTAGGGATGACCCATTGGGTATAACCAGTTAACAGGTCAGCCAAGGCAGAACCGATGCCACCAGCCCAGACACCCTCGCGCCGGCCGAGAAAAGCTACCGTCAGGAGTATAAAGGCATCACCTAAATGAGCGTATCCCAAGGGAATCGGAATCTGGATTACCATGGTCATGATGCAGATGACGGCTGTCATCAAGGCACCGCAGCATAATTGAAAAGTTGTGATTTGTTTGTTCATAAATGTCACTCCGTTTTCTATATTTTCTGAAATATAACATGAAAGTGGCATTTCGCATATCGCCAATTT
>JAJQDO010000183.1 GCA_021202175.1 Clostridiales bacterium
CAGCTGCTATCCAGTCGATCACGAACATATCCTCTTTATATGAGATAAAGACGAAAGGAGTAAAAAATATGAACATGTGTACGGCATTGGAGCAATTGAAGAACGAGGGAATCGAATTGGGAAGAAATGAAGGAATCAAATTGGGGAGAAACGAAGGAATCAAATTGGGGAGAAGCGAAGGAATTGAATTAGGAAGAAATGAAGGAGTACAATTAGGTATAAACGAGTCTATCATTAGGTTGTTAGATAAAGGCTTTTCAGATGAAGCGGTAGCGGATATGCTTGATATCACGATAGAAAGGATCATGGAGGCGCAGCGTATATCTCGGTAGATGGAAGAAACGGAGAATCCAGGGCAGGAACACTGTCCTGGATTTTTGTTGGTGAGGGGATGAAATCAATACTCTAGTCAATAATGCGGTATTCATAAAGGCGGCTATGCAATCTGGCACTACTCACATTTTGGAGTCATTTTGTTCGAGATTAATTATACTGAAACGTCATTTTCGTCTGAGTTTTCCAAGCCAGGGCAAATATTCGACTGTCATCATTGCAAGCACCAGAATCGCATAGGCAGGGATATACGCAGCCCCAAACTGTTCCTTTAGAATCTGAAGCGGGGAGCCAGGCGATCCGTTCATCAGGAAAAAATAATTCGTCCCCCAAAACCGGTCAAACAGGTAAATGGGTGGAACAACAACCGCCAGAAACAACACTGGTTTCCACATCGCCGTAATCCGGGGTCTTACCGCTTTTCCTGCAATCTGCCAAACGCCATAGAGAATCAGACCGCTGTGAACGGCAAAACCAGTCAGATTCATGTAATTCCACTGGGGATACCTGTTCCAGTCAGGAAAGAGAAGCGCCAGTATTGGGCCGATAATTCCCAGACTGTAAATCGTTTGTCCTGCCCAGTCCCAGCTCGTGTAGGAGAAGATCAGGCATACTACCGGCATAAGCGTACACAGGTGCAGAGGAAGTTGATAAATCGTCTGGTGCCCTGTTACGAGCAGAACTACGTGTTCTGCAGCAAGGATGCTACACACCGACCAGGCTAGAGCTTTGCTGAGTCTGCGCTGTGTTTCTTCGCTTTTTCTAAAAAACCACTTTGACAGCAGTATGATGCAAATAACAATTATGGCTAGCCAGGTGAAGTGCACCGCAGAAAAGTGGGAAAATCCTACGCCATTCGGCAAATCTGTTTTATAGGTAAAAAAATACATGGTGTAATCTACTCCTCATGAGAAAATAGGTGGATAGTAGAATAAATGAAATTTTCTGACAAAAGATGACTCGTAAATCTTACAGGAAAGATTTCCTGGAATCTGTGAACTCATGTTGTCTTGCCCCTGTCGATTTGTGTTTGGCTGCTTGTTTTGTATAAGAGCCGAGTATAGTATAGCATATTTTGCAGTGTGTGGGCAGATTGATGTAATTTTTAATTGTTGCAAGGTCATTTTAGACAACTTTTTCCAGAGCCAAATATCTTCACTAATTTGAGTGCCCACTTTTATGGGTATATTATAGATTCCTGATGATATAGATAAACCGGATGAAATATGGCTTGTTTATGCGGAAAAATGTAAGTATAATAAAAACACAACATTATTTTTGCTACAATGATAAAAAACGCATGTCAGGAAGGAGAACGGAATGAGAAAACGAATTTTAAAACTATGGTGGGCAGCGTTAGCATTGGCATTTTTATTTGTTTTAAATCCGACAGAAATACTTGCTGCAGAAACTACGGCTGATGTTTCTTTCACGGTCAAATATGGCCAGTCGGATGCGAGAGCGATGCTTACAGGGATAAATGAATTCCGGACAGGAAGTGAAGCCTGGTATTGGAATTCCAGCGATACGGAAAAAGTATATGTCAGCGAGCTTGAAGAACTGGTATATGATTATGATCTGGAGGCGATTGCTCAGCAAAGAGCTGTGGAAATTGCCATCAGTTTCAGTCATACACGGCCAAATGGCACAAGTTGTTTTACTTTGACAAATGATAATCATTCCTCTGCAGAAAATATAGCCGTAGGTTATTCTACGTATAGCGGGGTTCTTGAAGCATGGAAGGAAACGAACGAAGATTATTCCGGACAAGGCCATCGCAGGAATATGTTGGGTCAAAGCTACACTTGCATTGGAATAGGACATGTGTATTACAATGGCTATCATTTCTGGGTGCAGGAGTTTGGTACAAGTGCGACGAATACGGTAGCGACAACGGCAAACAATTCCACAGGAACCGGAACCGTTGAAATTCTATTATCTAATCTTACAACACTCAGTGTCTCAGCAAGCGATTGCGAAGTATCGTACAACAGCACGGCTGCTTTGCCAAATGTGACAATCAATATTGCCACAGCGAACACCTGGAACGGACCATGTTCGGTATCCACTGACTATGAATGGTCAGCAGATAATGAATACATATCAATCCAGAACGGCAAGATATATGGGCTGAAAGTTGGAACTGGGATATTAACGACAACCGTGTTAGGAAAAACGGTGACGGCGTCTGTAAATGTGAACTATGTTTCCTCAGATGGACTGACATATAAAGTTTCGGGGTCAGGAAAGACAATCATCACGAAGGCAAATACGAAAGCCAAATCTGTAACGATTCCGTCAACAATCAAAATAAACAGCAAGACCTATAAAGTGATATCAATAGCTGATAATGCTTTTTCTGGAAACAATACGCTGACGAAAGTTATCATCGGAAAAAATGTAACTTCGATTGGCACGAAAGCCTTTGCTAACTGCAAAAAACTTAAAACAGTGACATTTAAGACCAGCAAGCTTAAGACTATCGGAAAACAGGCATTTAAAGGTGATAAAAAGCTTACAAAAATCACTCTGAAAAGCAATAAGATTACGAAAAACAGTGTGAAAAATGCATTGAAAGGTTCTTCTATTAAAACAATCAAAACGAGCAAAAAGCTCAAAGCAAAATATAAGAAAATTTTTACGAAAACGAACTGTGGTATCAAAGTTACCGTGAAATAATTGGTAATTGATAGGTTTGATTTTATCTCCTGACTGGATACGGCGAAAAAGATATGGGCAATGATAGAGAAGGATAACGATTGCCTCCTGGATTTTGATAAATTCATGTTGAAACCTGTGCAAAATCTGTCCAAATCTTGATGGATTTTGGCGAGTAATCTCATCTGGCTTCCTGTATAATGCAAAATGTAATCGATAGATAACACTTGTAAGGATGCGGGTCTCAAAGAGAATCTTTGACACCGAACATCAATTGAAAGGAGCTGGATGATATGTTAGAGAAGATTAAGAATTATATCCATGAGGTAGTTGAGTTTTATGGAGAGATTCCGATTGATATGAACGGAAATTGTCATTACAGATCAATCAAAGGCAACAGATAATATAGCTGCAGACAGTGAGAGCCAGGGCATAGACCTGGCTCTTTTTGCATATATCTGGGAAGATTCATGTTCTTTCTGATTTATTATTGTGTTTATTGTTGTGCCTGTTACAAGAAGAAGGAGAAAGGCCTTGTTAGCATGCAACAAAAAGTATAACTTCTGGTTATGATTTTCGGAAATGACGACATAAATCTTTATAACAATTGCTGAATGTAACCCTTGTTTCTCCTTCCATAGTTGGTTATAATTATAATAATATACCAAAACATTTTGGAGTGACGGGACTCGCTTGAGAAAGGTTTCATAGAGGAATTTTGTATGGAGGAGTATAAATGGTAGTCAGAACGCAGAAGTTTAAAAAAGTATTGGTGGCGAATCGAGGGGAGATTGCGATTCGCATTTTTCGTGCCCTGAGTGAGCTGGGGATAAGTTCGGTGGCAGTCTATTCAAAGGAGGACAGGTTTTCTCTTTTCCGGACGAAGGCCGATGAGGCTTATCCGCTGGACCCGGAGAAGGGTCCGGTAGATGCCTATCAGGATATCCAGACGATCATCCGTATTGCGAAGGAAAAGGGTGTGGACGCGATTCATCCGGGTTATGGTTTTTTGTCATAGGAACCGGAGTTTGCTGATGCCTGCCGGAAGAATGATATTTTTTTTATTGGGCCTTCCGTGGAGGCCATGAACATCATGGGTGACAAGATTTCGGCCAAGCAGGCGGCGCATGATTGCAGGGTGCCGATTATCAGCGGCAGCGATTCGGTGCTGCCTGATGTGGAGACGGCCCTGGTGGAGGCGGATAAGATCGGGTACCCGGTCATGCTTAAGGCCTCCAATGGCGGCGGTGGCCGGGGCATGCACATTGTAAATAAGAAGGAAGACATGGCGGAGGCCTTTGCTAAGGCGGAAAATGAATCAAAGCGTGCTTTCGGAGAGGCAAAATTATTTCTGGAGAAATATCTGATTCGACCGAAGCATATCGAAGTGCAGATTCTCGGAGATTCCTATGGCAATGTGGTCCATTTATTTGACAGGGACTGTTCCTTACAGAGAAGAAACCAGAAAGTAATCGAGTTTGCACCTGCCTGGAGTATTCCTGAGGAGACCAGAAAGAAGATTTTAGACAGCGCCAAGCGACTGGCGCGGCGCGTGGGGTACAGTAATGCCGGAACCATGGAGTTTCTGGTCAATGAAGAAAATGAACCGTTTTTTATCGAGATGAATCCTCGGATTCAAGTGGAACATGCGGTGACGGAGATGGTGACGGGTATTGATATCGCTGTCTGCCAGATTCTGATCGCGGAAGGCTATCCGCTCAACTGCCCGCAGATACATATTTATTCGCAAAATGATGTAAAATGCAATGGATATTCTCTGGAAGTCCGTATCACGACGAAGGATCCGGCCAATGATTTTATCCCGGACAGCGGCAAGATCGACCTTTATCGTTCCAGTGCCGGTAACGGAATCCGTCTTGATGGCGGCAATGCTTACGCAGGTGCAGTCATCACCTCTCATTATGACAGTCTGCTGATCAAGCTGGTGTCCCATGACCGCACCTTTGACGGGGCGATTCGCAAGTCGGTACGGGCATTAAAAGAGTTCCAGATTCGCGGTGTTAAGACCAACATGACGTTCCTTATCAATGTGCTGCATCATGAGATGTTCCGTCAGGGGAAATGTTACACAGCATTTATCGCTGAGACGCCGGAGCTGGTGGACATGCACTATCGATTAGACCGGACGACGAAGATACTCGAGTTCCTGGCAAATAAAATGGTCAACGTCAATCCGGGAGAGAAGCCCTATCTGGAAGATCGGAGGGTTCCTGTCATCGATACGGAAAAGAGGATCTGGGGCAGTCGGGACGAGTTCCGACGAATGGGCGCGAAAGAATTTACTCAAAAAGTATATCGCAGCAAGAAGTTATATGTCACCGACACGACTATGCGGGATGGACAGCAATCTCTGCTGGCGACCCGCATGCGGACGAAGGAGGTAGCCGGCGCGGCCAGAGCCACCAACCTGTATCTGAAAGATGCATTTTCTATCGAAGCCTGGGGCGGAGCCACTTATGACACAGCCTATCGTTATCTGAAGGAGTCGCCCTGGAAGCGGCTGGACATTTTGCGGGAACGCATGCCTAATGTGCTGATTCAGATGCTGCTGCGCGCATCCAACGTTGTAGGTTATGAAGCCTATCCGGATAATGTTGTGCGGAGCTTTATCCGTATCGCCAGTGAGCGTGGCATAGACGTCTTTCGCATTTTTGACAGTATGAACTGGATGGAAAATATGAAGCTTCCCGTGGAGGCGGCGCTGGAGACGGGTAAGATCGTGGAAGGAGCCATCTGCTACACCGGCGATGTCTTAGATCCGAAAGAGACTCGCTATACCATCGATTATTATTGTAAAAAAGCAGCAGAGTTAGAGAAGATGGGATGCCATGTGATCGCGATCAAAGATATGACTTCTCTTCTCAAGCCATATGCGGCAAAGAAACTGATTGAAGCGCTGAAGGCTGAGGTGCGGGTGCCGATTCACCTGCACACGCATGATACCAGTGGAAACGGCCTCGGTACTTATCTGATGGCGGCCGAAGCCGGGGTGGATATCGTGGACTGCGCCATCAGCTCCATGAGCTCCACTGTCAGCCAGCCTTCCCTGAACTCTCTCGTGGAGGCCTTGCGCGGCACCGAAAGAGATACACTGATCGATCCGGAAGGACTTCTGGTGCTGGATGAATATTACGCCCATGAGCGAAAAGTATATAAGGCGTTTGAAAGCGACATCGATTCGCCGAATACCGATGTTTATAAATATGAGATTCCTGGCGGCCAATACTCGAATCTGTCTTCTCAGCTAAAAGAAATGGGCATGGGAAATAATTTGAAAGGAATCAGGAAATATTATAAGGAAGCCGATGAACTGCTGGGGCACATCATCAAAGTGACGCCGACTTCCAAGGTCGTGGGGGATCTAGCCATTTTTATGATGCGGAACAATCTTACGAAAGATAACATTTTCACAGACGGAAAGGACCTTTCCTATCCCGATTCCGTCGTGGACTACTTTATGGGAAGGTTGGGACAGCCGGAAGGTGGTTTCCCGAAAAGAATGCAAAGTATCGTGCTGAAAGGAAAGGAACCCATCAAAGGCAGACCGGGGGCCCTGCTGCCGGATGCGGATTTTGAGCAGATCGCGGCCTATCTTCGGGATAACTACTATATGAGCACCATGGAAAAACCAGAAGTCATGGATCAGAAAGTGTTAAGCTACGCCCTCTATCCGAGGGTATATGAGGACTACTGCGAACATTTTCAGGCCTACAACGACGTATCTAAGCTGGAAAGCCATGTCTATTTTTACGGGTTGCGACCCGGTGAGGAAACAACCATTCAGATTGAAGACGGAAACGACACAGTGATTAAATTCATCCGCATGTCGGATCCCGACGAAAATGGTTATCGCACCCTCCAGTTTGAAGTCAACGGCTTCTACCGGGAGATTCGCATCCTCGACAAGAGCTACGAGGTAAAGAAAAACCGTTTCTTAAAGACCGACCATCGGAATCCGGGACACCTGGGAGCCTCCCTTCCGGGTAAGATCTGCGACATCCGCATCAAAGAAGGTGATGTTGTATCGAAAAATATGGAACTGATGACCATAGAGGCCATGATGATGGAGACGACAGTGACTTCGAAAGTTTCCGGCATTGTTGATAAGATTTATGTGAAAAACGGAGACGAGGTCAACCAGGATTCTCTTCTGGTATCCTTCCTCGTCAATGAAAATGATATGCCGGAGGTATCCCATCCAGCCTTGCCGGATATGGATCTGACTACCTTGGATAAGGATGATTTCAAAACGGAAGCCATCGGGGAAGAAAACAAATAGAATCGTTATAGTGAAGGCATAAAGTCGTTTGCTATATATCAAAAAAGGTAAGAGCATTATGAGAAATGACGTTTTAACTTTAGAGAAAATTTCAGAAATTGTAAAACCAATTGCTTTAAAATATAAGATAAAGCAAATATATTTATTTGGTTCTTATGCAAGAGGAGAAGCAACAGGTGAGAGTGATTTAGACTTCCTGGTTTTTGGTGGAAATCAATTTAGATTAACTATGATTTTTGCAGTTGCTGAGGAATTACGAGAAGCTTTTGGTAAAGATGTAGACGTTTATGAAATACATGAAATCAATTATGAAAGTGGATTTTATCAAACAATTATGAAAGAGAGGATGCTTGTTGCATGAAATATTCTGACGAACAACGTATTCAAAAAATATTGGACTACTCGCAAAAACTTTACGAATATATTGATAAAGAAGGTATCACAAAAGAGGATTTGATAAAAGAATATTCTTTACAATGGTTAGTTACAACGCCATTATATAATATTGGGGAAAATGTTTATAACTTGTCTTCTGAATATAAGGAAAAACATAGTGAAATCCCTTGGCCTATGATATCAGGATTGAGACATCGTCTTGTTCACGATTATGATGGGACTAATTGGAATATTATTGCGGATGTTGTTTTTGAGGAATTGCCAGAATTAATTGTTCAACTAAAATCTTTACTATAATTATTATCCTAAACAAAGGAAGCAGGCCAGATGAAAAAGTCTGATAATTGTATTCTTAGTTGACTTATGGTATGATGTGATATGGCAGAATGATGGCGGACATTTTGTGCCGCCTTCATTTATTCTATTCACAGGATGACAGCAGGAGGAAAGACAGATGCAAAAGAACACATGGTTAAAATACGATGAAAAAGACATTGCCGATTTAGAGTCTCTTTCGAATCAATATAAAAGCTTTTTGAGTCAATGTAAGACCGAAAGAGAATGCACGGCATTTTTCGTGAAGGAGGCCGAGGCGGCCGGTTATCGCAATCTGGAAGACTTAGTCGAGACAGATACGGTGTTGCGGACGGGAGACAAGGTGTATGCCGTGGGCATGGGAAAGACCATCGCCCTGTTCCAGATAGGGAAAGAACCGATGACAAATGGCATGAATATTTTGTGCGCCCATATTGACTCGCCGCGACTTGATCTGAAGCAGGTGCCCCTCTATGAGGATACGGAGCTGACTTATCTGGATACCCACTATTACGGCGGTATCAAAAAATATCAGTGGGTGACGATTCCTCTGGCGATTCACGGCGTCGTGGCCAAAAAAGACGGAACAGTGGAGAAGATGAATATCGGAGAGGATGAGAATGATCCGGTCGTCTATGTCACCGATCTTCTCGTGCATTTGTCCGGGAAGCAGATGCAGAAGAAGGCCAGTGAGGTGGTCACTGGGGAGAATCTCGACATTCTTATTGGAAGTCGGCCACTTGCGGACGTGGAAAAGGATGCCGTGAAAGCTAATATATTGCAGCTTTTAAAAGAAAAATATGATATGGAAGAGGATGATTTCCTCTCCGCGGAGCTGGAAATCGTTCCGGCGGGACCGGCAAGAGACTGTGGGTTGGACCGCAGCATGATCGCTGGATACGGCCATGATGACAGGGTATGTGCTTTTCCTTCTTTCCAGGCGTTTCTGGAGACGGAGGTCACAGAAAGAACATCCTGCTGTCTATTGGTTGATAAGGAAGAGATTGGAAGCGTGGGTGCTACGGGAATGCAATCTGTGTTTTTTGAAAATGCCGTGGCGGAAATCCTTGCCCTGACCGGCACCGATTCCAACCTGGCCGTTCGCCGCGCGCTTGCCAGGTCGAAGATGCTCTCCTCTGATGTGAGCGCGGCCTACGACCCGGCCTACGCGGAAGCTTTTGAGAAGAAGAACGCGGCTTATTTTGGAAAGGGACTGGTTCTTAACAAGTATACCGGTTCCCGGGGCAAGTCCGGATCCAATGACGCCAATGCGGAATATCTGGCACAGTTGCGCAGGATATTTGATGACGCTGATGTCTCTTTCCAGACGGCAGAGCTTGGCAAGGTTGACGTTGGCGGCGGCGGAACCATTGCCTATATCGCGGCTCTTTATGGTATGGAAGTAGTGGACAGCGGTGTGGCCGTCCTCAGCATGCACGCCCCTTGCGAAGTCATCAGCAAGGCAGACCTCTATGAAGCGAAAAAGGGCTACGTCGCTTTCTTGAAAAATGCGTAGATGACAGAAATAGTATCCGATTGTAATGGCAGAAACTGACGATATTTTATTCGTAGAAATAAGCTGCACTAGATAAGAATACTGAATATAGGCAGGAAGGCCAAGATTAGGATGTGAGTTTTATGGATTGTCAGGAAGTACAGGCAAATATACAAAATTATATCAATCACAAATTGACGCGAGAAGAGACGAAGGAATTTATCGAGCATATCCGTCAGTGCCCGAATTGTCAGGATGAACTGGAGATCAATTATATCATAACGACCGGCATACAGCAGCTTGATCAGGACGACATCTCGTATACAGACTTCCAGGAAAGGCTGAAGGAGGATATCCTTGGTCGGTATGATAAGATAAAAAAAATGGAGGATCGCGGCCATGCGATGCGGGTGAGTGTGATCGCCTTTCTGATAGCGCTGGCGATGTGGCTGCTGGGACAGGGCCTTTCATTTTTTATAGGATGACATGGTCCAGTTATTATAGTAAACGACTTTATGTCGTTCACTATAAAATCGATGCACCAGGGGATATTTGAATTAATATGTTATTTAACGAAATAATAATCAGATTTTATGAAAAGGGGAAACAACATGGCGGATAAAATCATGCTATTGGACGGCCACAGCCTCTTAAACAGGGCATTTTACGGAGTGCCGACCTTGACGAACGCGGAAGGCACGCACAC
>JAJQDO010000341.1 GCA_021202175.1 Clostridiales bacterium
TATGAAAATCTATCTTTAGCAAGATTAAGATTCATGTTATACTTATCGGTAGGTTTCGCAATATTTATCCCTGGATTCAGGATATAACGCGAAGGAAAATAATTTGACGATTACTTTCTTTCGTAAAAACTCTTTTAGGAGGAGAAGAGATGAATACATCAAAATCAGAAGAACTTTATAAGATTGCTTTGGACCTGATGCCGGGCGGGGTGAATTCACCGGTGAGAGCCTTCGGTTCTGTGGGAAGGAATCCTTTATTTATCGATCATGCGAAGGGAGCGTATGTCTATGACGTGGATGGCAATGAATTCATAGATTATGTGTGTTCCTGGGGACCGGGCATTTTGGGACATGCCCATCCGGAAGTCATCGAGGTTGTGGTCAAGGCCTGTTTTGACGGTCTGACATTTGGCGCGCCGACGGGGAAGGAGAATACGCTGGCCGCCATGATACGGGAGTGTGTTCCGTCCATGGAAATGGTGCGTATGGTGAATTCCGGCACGGAGGCGACGATGAGCGCCATCCGCGCAGCACGTGGATATACGGGAAGAGATAAGATCATCAAGTTTAAGGGATGCTATCATGGCCATTCTGATGGACTGCTGGTGCAGGCGGGATCCGCGGCTCTGACCCAGTCCGTCCCGGACAGCGGCGGAGTTCCTGCATCCTTTGCCAGCCAGACGCTGGTAGCATTATTTAATGACAAAGATTCGGTTCGGGAATTATTTGAAAATAACAAGGATCAGATCGCGGCTCTGATCGTAGAGCCGGTGGCGGCCAATATGGGCGTGGTTTTGCCGGAGGAGGGATTTTTGTCGTTCCTGCGGGATATCACGGCGGAAAATGGCGCTGTTTTGATTTTTGATGAGGTGATCACCGGCTTTCGGCTGGGTATCGGCGGCGCGCAGCAGTGGTACGGCGTCGAGCCGGATATGACAACGCTTGGCAAGATTGTCGGCGGCGGCATGCCGATGGCGGTTTATGGCGGTAAACGGGAGATTATGAAAAACGTGGCGCCGACGGGGAAGGTCTATCAGGCAGGAACCCTTTCGGGAAATCCGATTGCCACGACAGCGGGTATCAAGACAGTGGAACTGCTTATGGATCATCCGGAGATTTATGAGCGGATTGAAGCGAATACGAAGAAACTGGCGGCGGCTTATGAAGCGCGAGCGGAGAAGTTCGGACAGAATATTCACGTGAACCAGGTAGGTTCCCTTATGAGCGCGTTTTTCACCGATCAGGACGTGAAGGATTACGCGGGGGCGGTTTCCTCCGATACGGACGCCTATGCGAGGTATTTTAATTATATGCTGGAACATGGTATTTATGTCGCGCCATCGCAGTTTGAGGCGATGTTCATTTCCGGTGCTCATAGTGATGAAGATATCGCGAAGACCATCGACGTGTTGATGGCCGATTAATATAGCTTTGGCATAACGATAGTATTATGAGCGAAAATACATGACAGAGAATACGTGATAGAGAATACAATGTCAATCAATGAGAAAATGAATGAAGCATTGAGGAATCCATAATAAAAAAGGAGAAATAGAGATAGATGGTACATTTTATCGGAGCAGGACCGGGGGATCCCGAACTGCTGACTTTAAAAGGGAAAAAATTGATCGATCAGGCCGATGTCATCATTTACGCAGGGTCTCTTGTAAATAAGGAGGTTCTGGCGGGAGCCAGGGAAGATGCCCGCATATATAACAGCGCGACGATGACATTGGAGGAAGTCATCGAGGTCATGAAGGAGGCTGACGCGAAAGGACAGGACGTGGCCAGAGTGCACACGGGAGATCCGTCGATTTTTGGCGCTCATCGGGAACAGATAGATGAGCTGGATCGGCTGGGCATCGAGCATGAGGTGATTCCGGGTGTCAGTTCCTTCCTTGCTACGGCGGCGGCACTGCAAAAAGAGTATACCCTTCCTGGAGTATCCCAGACGGTCATCCTCACCAGGATGGAGGGAAGGACGCCGATGCCGCCGAAGGAGAAGTTAAGGGACCTGGCGAAGCATAATTCTACGATGATCATATTCTTAAGCGTGGGGATGATCGACGAGCTGGCGGATACCCTGCGGATGGAATACAGAGAAGACACGCCGGTGGCCGTGGTTTATAAGGCATCCTGGGAGGATCAGAAGATTGTGACTGGAAATCTGCAAAATATTGCCGACAGGGTAAGAGAGGCCGGCATCACGAAGACGGCCCTGACAGTAGTGGGGGATTTCCTTGGAGATGAGTATGAATTGTCGAAACTGTATGATAAAACATTTACACATGAATTTAGAAAAGCGAAGGAATAGAAATGGACATTCAGATAATCAGCATCAGTCATAAGATCGCGCCCCTTCGGATCAGGGAAATGTTTGCCTTTACCAAAGAGCAGCAGATCAGCATGATGCGTAAGCTGACCGAATCTTTGGAAATATCAGAATGTGTGGTGTTATCCACCTGCAATCGGACGGAGATGTATGTATACGCGGAATCGGAAAGCACCGGTGTAGTATATAATCAGATGGAGGACGTTTTACTGGAATGCGCGGGAGCCGGAGACGAGGAAGATATCGGGAACTATCTGTTATTTTTCCATGGGAAGAAAGCCATTCATCATCTGTTTCAGGTGGCCGCGGGACTGGATTCCATGGTCATTGGAGAAGATCAGATTCTCGGTCAGGTAAAAGAGGCGCATAAGCAGGCCAGAGAGGCAGGCACGACCGGGGTGTATTTGAATACATTTTTCCGGATGGCGGTAACCAGCGCGAAAAAGGTAAAGACAGATACCGATCTTTCCAGAACGTCCGTCTCCACGGCGACACTGGCCGTCAAGGTCGCGGAAGAGCGTCTGGGCACTCTGAAGGGGAAAAAAGTCATGATCATCGGCGCTACCGGTAAGATTGGCGGCATCGTGTTGATGAACATTCTGTCATTAAACGAGGCAGAGGTCTACGTGACGACCCGGAGCAACAAGGTGGTCAGTACAAAGCATGGGCAGACGAATTTTCTGACGATTGAATATGAAGACCGTTATGATTATATCGACGCCATGGATGTGGTGATCAGCGCCACATCGAGTCCTCATTACCCGCTGACCGTCACACGCATTAACAAAGCTTTGGCGACAGATAAGACGAGTGTATTTGTGGATCTGGCGGTTCCGATGGATATCGATGCCAAGATACGGTCTGTGGATGGAGTCTCTTATTATAATATTGATGATTTTACCCGTATTGCCAGGGAAAATAATCAGAAAAAACTGATGGAAGCCCAGGCAGCCACGGGAATCCTTGATGAATATGAGCTGCAGTTTGAGCAGTGGATGGTCTTCCAGAAATCTTTGCCTGTCATGGCGAAGGTGCGGGATAATTTCCTGAAAGTGGCGGAGCACAAAGGTGTGGAAAATGCATTTGACCACTTCTTTTACTGGGTGCGGGAGAATAACGACCCGGAAGATCTGGAAGTATTTTTCCACTGCCTGAATCATTGATCAGGAAGATTTGTGGAAACAACAGATAACGGAGGGAAACGATGGGTAAATTATACGCAGTAGGTTTTGGCCCCGGCGGTTATGAGCATATGACGACGAAGGCGATTGACGTCATAAAAAACGCGGACATTATTACGGGGTACAGCACCTATGTGGAAATGTTAAAGGGAATTTTCCCGGATAAAGAATATATCGCCACGCCGATGACCAAGGAGATGGACCGGTGCAGTATGGCAATTGATCTGGCCAGTGAGGGTAAAACGGTTGCCATGGTAAGTTCCGGGGACAGTGGCATCTACGGTATGGCAGGGATATTGTTGGAGATCGCCAATGAGAAAAATGCGGATGTGGAGATTGAAACCGTTCCCGGGGTGACGGCGGCCAGTGCCGCGGCATCCATTTTGGGCGCGCCGCTGATGCATGATTTTACGGTGATCAGCTTAAGTGACCTGATGACGCCTTATAACCTGATTATGAAGCGAATCGACTGCGCGGGTCAGGGAGATTTTATCGTCTGTCTCTACAATCCAAAGAGCAAAAAACGTGTGGATTATGTGGAAAAGGCAGCAGATATCCTGATGATATATCGAGATGAAGATACGCCGGCCGGTGTGGTGCGCAATGCGGGCCGGGCAGACGAATCCTCTTACATTACGACGCTGGGACAGCTTAAGGATGCGCCGATTGATATGTTCAGCATCGTGATCATCGGCAATTCCAATACCTATGTAAAAAATGGAAAGATGATCACGCCTCGCGGCTATGAGGATAAATACGGTTTTGCGAATCTGGAGTAGGATGAAGTTGGACAAACGGGAGGGCTTATGAAAAAGACCATTCGAATCGGAACAAGAAAAAGTCTGCTGGCGTTGATTCAGACGGATATCGTAAAATGCGCGTTGCAGAATGCATTTCCAGAAATGGAGATGGAGATTGTCAAAATCGATACGAAGGGCGATCAGATTCTTGATCAGTCACTGACGTCTTTTGGCGGCAAAGGTGTTTTTACAGCGGAACTGGAAACGGAACTTTTGTCGGGAGCCATCGATATCGCGGTGCACAGCGCGAAGGATATGCCTATGGAGTTTCCACAAGGGTTAGGCATTGGAGCGGTGCTGCAACGAGCGGACGTCAGGGATACCTTTGTCACCACTGATGGACGAAAGCTTGCAGAACTGACGGCGGGCAGTATCGTGGGGACCAGTTCGCTGCGGAGGGAGATTATGATTAAAGAGATCAATCCTGCCGCGGAGCTCCGCCTTCTTCCGTGACAAGTACAGACAAGACTGCGCAAGCTGAGAGAAGGACAATATGATGGCATTATCCTGGCGGCAGCGGGGATTGAGCGCCTGGGATATGAGAAGGAGGAAGGTATTTTTTACGAATATCTGGATCCGGATATTTTCCTGCCGGCGGCCGGTCAGGGGATTCTGGCAGTGGAAAGCCGCACGGATGATGTGGAGATGAAGGAGATCCTTCAGGCGATTCACGATCAGGAGGCGGCTTGCCTTCTGGAGGCAGAGAGAGCCTTTCTGACTACCATCGGCGGCAGCTGTAACGCGCCGGCGGCAGCCCTTTGCAAAAGGGATGAGAACGGGTTTTCCATGAAGGCCATGTTTTCGCGGGACGGCGTGCATAGCAAATGGGCGTCTTTGACGGCGGAAATCGGTCAAATCGATGGGGATAAAATGAAAGGTTCTTGCGTGGAGACTGCCAGACAGCTGGGCGTTTCGATCGCCAGGAAAGTGAAGCAGGGCACGGTCTATCTTGTGGGAGCCGGTCCGGGGGATGAGGATCTCATGACCAGAAAAGGGCTGCAGGTGCTCCGGGAAGCCGACGTTGTCGTTTATGACAGCCTGGCTTCCAGTTCCTTACTCAATGAGGTGCGGGATGATGCCGAACTGATTTACGCGGGAAAACGGTCTTCCCATCATCATTTAAAACAATATGAGACCAATCAGCTGTTGATTGATCTGGCGAAGGAAGGGAAAAATGTCGTCCGCTTAAAGGGTGGCGATCCGTACATTTTCGGACGAGGCGGTGAAGAAGGCCAGGAACTGCGGGAAGCCGGTGTGGATTTTGTCGTCGTGCCGGGAGTTTCTTCGGCTTATTCGGTGCCAGCCTACTGTGGGATTCCGGTGACCCATCGAAAGTATGCTTCTTCTTTTCGCGTGATTACAGGCCATGAAGGCAGTCACAAAAACGGGGCGACTGTGCTTGATTATGAGACATTGGCCAAGGAAGAAGGGACGCTCGTCTTTCTTATGGGACTGAAAAATCTGCCAAATATCGTTCATGAGCTGATGAAGAATGGAAAGAATCCACAGACGCCGGTAGGCGTTCTTCAGGAAGGAACGACGGCCAGACAGAGGATGGCGGTCGGGACGCTGGAGACCATCGTGGATGTGGTGGAAAAAGAAGGAATCCAGACGCCGGCCATCACTGTGGTTGGTGATGTGGTCGGCCTCCATGAGACGCTGGACTGGTATGGACACAAATCCTTGTCCGGGCAGCGCGTGCTGGTGACCGGCAGTCGTTCCATGGTGGAGAGACTTTCTCCGCTGCTAAAGGAAGAGGGCGCGGAGGCGATCGCTTTTAGCCTGATTCGGACAGAAAATTTGGAAACACCAGCCTTTACCCAGGCGATGGAAGAGCTGGCAGACTATTCCTGGATTCTCCTTACCAGCGCCAATGGGGTTCATTGCTTTTTTGATCAATTGAAGAAATTGCGAAAAGATATTCGGGATTTAAAAAATATACATTTTGCCGTGATCGGTGACGGGACGAAGAAGGCTTTGGAAGAGTACGGAATCTACAGTGATCTGGTGCCGACGGCTTATTCCTCCGAAGGGATGGCGCAGGCCTTGCTTCCTCTTTTGAACGGGGAGGATAAAGTGCTTCTCTTGCGGGCCGAGGAAGCCAATGCGGTTTTACCGCAACGGTTGCAGGCAGCAGGAATTCGTCATACCTGTGTGTCTCTCTACCATACGGTGGTAGATGAGAGGAAGGCCGATGAGTTATCCAGGCTGATCAGGACGGTGGATTATATCACATTTGCCAGTTCCAGCGCGGTGCGGGCCTTTGTATCCATGGTGGATGACCGGGAGGCAGTTTGTGGGAAATACATCAGCATCGGGCCGGTGACGACAAAAACCGCGGAGAAGGAAGGCATTCCGGTAGCGAGGACGGCAACGGACTACACGGCCAAAGGGTTGGTGGATGCCATCATACAGGATGTCAGAGAGAATATACCGGACTCCTCTATCCAAGATGGCAGAGAAGGCGTGGCGAATGCTGTCATGCAGAATGAACGGGATGATGTTCGAGACTCCTCTATCCAAGATGGCAGAGAAGGCATGACGGATGTCAGGGATGAGTCAAATGTTGTCATGCACCATGGCAGAGAAGGCGGGGCGGATTCATGAAGACACAGGTCAAACGATTTCTTCTGACGCTCGGCTTTATGACGCGGATTCCGGTGAATGTAGATCTGGGAGAAGTGAAAGAGGAGGATATGCATAAAGGCTTTCTGTATTATCCGGTCGTCGGCCTTATCATCGGTCTGATTGATATGGTAGTGTATCTGTTGATTATCCAGATTCTGCCGGAGACCTTCGGGATTATTTTTGCTATGCTGGCAAATTTCTTTGTGACGGGAGCTTTTCACCTGGACGGATTGTCAGATACGGCAGACGGGATATACTCGGCCAGGACCAGGGAAAGGATGCTGGAGATCATGAAGGACAGCCGTATCGGGACGAACGGCGGGATTGCCATGTGTTTTGATATCCTGATGAAATATGTGGGACTGTGTTATTGTGATGTCAAATGGCTGATGATCCTCATGATGCCCATTGCCGGGAAAATGGTGCAGGGCGCCATCGTCTACAAAGCGGTGTACCCGAGAAAAACGGGGATCGGTATCTATGTGGGCACAGTGAGTTTGGGAACGGTCGTGGGCACAGTCATCTTAGGGCTCATCGCCATGACGCTGGCTTTCTCCTGGTGGGGTATTGTGATGTTCGCGGTGTTGTATCTGTTTGCTTATCTGTTTCGTATATACATTACCGGAAAGATCGGCGGCATCACCGGCGATGTGCAAGGCGCCGGGAGCGAACTGTGTGAGGTGCTCCTCGTGCTTTTGGTGCTGATCATCACCCGGTTCTGGGGATTCCCGGCCGGTCTGCCGTACATGTTTTTGTGAGAGAATCCGGCGAACAACGCGGAAAATGAACAGAGAGCAGCCGATACAGTTCCTGTTTTTAAGGGATGACAATATGATGGCGAATTGTGTGGCTTTTGTAGATAGAAAACAGCAGGCATGGTTCGTGATGAGATGGTTTTGAAAGGAAGAAGAAAATGACGCTTCAGGAAGCGATAGAGAAGATAAAACCCCTGGATCAGGCGGCGATGGATTACACCCACGCCCGCTGGAACACGCTGGGAAAACCCCTCTACAGCCTTGGGAGGCTGGAGGAGATGGTGACGCAATTTGCCGGCATCTATGGAGATAAGAATCCCCGCCTGGGGAAAAAGGCGGTCATCGTCATGGCGGCGGATAATGGCGTTGTGGCGGAGGGCGTGACCCAGACCGGGCAGGAGGTGACGAAAACTGTCACGGAAAATATGACAAAGAATAATGCAACTATATGTATCCTGTCCTCCGTGAGCGGAGCTGATGTATTTCCTGTGGATATCGGGATTGCGACGGATTGTGATAATCCGGGTGTCTGGGACCGAAAGATAAAATATGGAACGGATAATATGTTAAAAGGACCGGCTATGAGCCGGGAGGAGGCCGTCCGGGCGATTGAGGTCGGAATATCTATGGTGGAAGAATTGAAAGAGAGGGGATATACCCTTCTTGCCACCGGAGAGATGGGCATCGGAAATACCTCGACCAGCAGCGCTATCTGCGCGGTCCTTTTGGACGAGCCGGTGGAAAAGGTGACCGGAAAGGGAGCGGGTCTCACGAATAAGGATCTGGAACATAAGATTGCGGTGATCAAGGAAAGCATCGCGGTCAATCAGGTGAATCCTGCCGATCCGCTGGATGTTTTGTCGAAAGTGGGCGGTTTGGATATCGCCGGGCTTGTGGGATGCTTCATCGGTGCGGCGGCCTGCAGGGTTCCAATCTTTATCGATGGATTCATCTCCTCGGTGGCTGCGCTGCTGGCGCAGCGGCTAGCGCCGGCCTGCGATCCCTATCTGTTTCCATCCCATTGTTCCAATGAACCGGCTGGTCGGCTTGTGCTGGACGCCATGGGCAAACAGCCATACATTCTGGCCAACATGTGCCTGGGAGAGGGAACCGGCGCGGTCATGGGATTTACCATCGCGGATTACGCATTCAAGGCGTACTGGGAATTACCAAGCTTTGCGCAGACGAACTTCGGGACTTATGAGGATCTGACGGAACAATAACAGGTTTGTACACGCGATCGATGTAAAATAAATGTTACGTTTTACGCAGAAACATGGGCAAATAAAGGAAGGATTCCATATGAATTCGTGTGTCCACTGTTATGGGTATATTATAATTATAGTAAACGACTTTATGTCGTTCACTATAAATTGATATCTGTGTCAAAAATAGTTTTTGGAATAGATCAAGAAATATATGGAGGAAAGATGCTAGAAAACATTACCATAGTGAAACCGGAAGAGATTGAAAAGCGGAGTATGGAGATTATCACCAGTGAGTTGAATGGGAGGACGTGGCCAGAACCGGAATTTGCTGTTGTGAAACGATGCATCCATACCTCGGCGGATTTTGATTACGCGGATAACCTGTGTTTTTCCGAAAATGCAGTGCGAACAGGGATGGAAGCACTGCGGCGCGGTGCGCACATCGTGACGGATACCAGGATGGCCTGGTCGGGCATCAACAAGAAAAAGGTTGCTGTATTTGGCGGCGAAGTGCATTGTTTTATGTCGGATGACAGTGTGGCATCGGAAGCGAAGCAGCGAGGATGCACCCGGGCTGCCATTTGCATGGAACGAGGAGCCAAGCTGCCGGGTGAAGTGATTTTTGCCATCGGGAATGCACCGACGGCCCTGATTCGTCTCTATGAGATGATACAGGAGGGACGGATTCGACCGGCGCTGATTATCGGTGCTCCGGTAGGATTTGTCAATGTGGTCGAATCGAAGGAATTGATTATGAAGACAGACGTGCCGTTTATCGTGCCCAGAGGACGAAAAGGCGGCAGTAATATCGCGGCGACTATCTGCAACGCAATGCTCTATCAGTTATGAAGAAGCTTAGAGAAGGCGTTTCCACAGGATCGTGCATGACAGGAGGAGCTGCGGCGGCGGCCCAGTGGATTGTCACTGGGATATGTCCCGATGTGATTCGGGTGGATACGCCTATTGGAAAAACCTTGTATCTGGATGTGATTCCGAAATCCGAGAGAACTGATTTATCCCAGGAAGTTGTTTCTAAATCTGAGGAAACCAATACATCGATAGAAATGAATACATCGAAAGATTTCAACACATTTGCGGAGAAGGGACGTTCTGTGAATCGCGATCGTGTATTGAGGACCTGTGGCATCATAAAGGATGCCGGCGACGACCCGGATGTCACGGGCGGCAGTGAGATTGTGACAACGGTAGAGTTGTTGCCGGAGAAGGGTGAGATCTCCTTTGTCGGAGATGAGGGTATCGGCG
>JAJQDO010000245.1:0-8388 GCA_021202175.1 Clostridiales bacterium
TGAGGAAAACAACAGAATACATTTGAAAATAACTAAAAACACGCGAAAACATTTGAAAATATCTAAAATATATGAAACTATTTGAAAAATATCTGAAAAGGAGGTGCCATAACATGAACCGAACCTTTCTCGCCATTGATCTGAAAAGCTTTTATGCTTCCGCAGAGTGCGCGGACCGTCAACTTGATCCTTTGACCACTAATCTGGTCGTGGCCGATGCGTCCCGGACGGAGAAGACCATCTGCCTTGCCGTCTCGCCCTCTTTGAAGGCATACGGGATATCCGGCAGGGCACGGCTTTTTGAAGTGGTACAAAAAGTAAAAGAGATCAATCAGCTGCGACTGGGTGAGGCCATCCGGCAGGGCGCCGCGGTAAAAGATGCTGCCGGAAACGACGACTTTTCCGGTTCTTCTTTTGATGCTGCCGCTCTGGCGGCCGATCCGTCCCTGGAACTTTCTTACATCACCGCGCCGCCCCGGATGGCCCGGTATGTGGAGTTATCCGGGCAGATTTATGCGATCTATCTCAAGTATATCGCGCCGGAAGATATTCATCCGTATTCAATCGACGAGGTTTTCATGGACATTACATCTTATCTGGACACCTACCATATGACCGCCCACGAGCTGGCGATGACGATGATCCGAGAGGTGCTGTACACGACTGGTATCACAGCCACAGCCGGCATCGGCACGAATCTGTATCTGTCGAAGATTGCCATGGACATCGTTGCGAAACACGCTATCGCGGACAGTGACGGCGTGCGGATCGCTGAACTGAATGAACTGTCTTATCGGGAGTTTCTGTGGAATCATAAGCCCCTCACCGATTTCTGGCGCATCGGTGCCGGGACGGCAAGACGGCTGGAAGGGCATTATCTTTATACGATGGGGGACGTCGCGCGGGCCTCCATTCACGATCAGGAGTGGTTTTATAAAACCTTCGGCATCGACGCCGAGATTCTGATCGATCATGCCTGGGGCATCGAGCCCTGTACGATTGCGGAGATTAAGAATTATGAGCCGGAGACGAACAGCATCTGTGAGGGGCAGGTCCTCTCCTCCCCTTATACCTGGGAAAAGTCGCGCATTATCGTGGAAGTGATGACGGACAGTCTCGTCCTGCAACTGGTAGAAAAGAGGCTCACAACGGACTCTCTGACGCTTCACATCGGCTATGACAGGGTTAATGTTGATAACGGATCTTATCAGGGTTCCATCCATATGGATCACTACGGACGGGTCGTACCCAAACCGGCCCACGGAAGCACTCTGCTTTCGAATCCAACGAACCTTGGAAGTGAACTCATCGCGGCTGTGGTTGCCCTTTATGACCGCATCATAGACCGCAGCCTGTTTATTCGGCGCATCGCCTTGACAGCGAATCGCGTCATACCGGATGCCGGTTATGTGCAGCTTGACCTGTTCACCGATGTCAAAAAGCAGGAAAAAGAAAAAAAATTGCAGGAAGCGGTCCTTTCCGTTAAAAAGCGTTACGGAAAGAATGCTCTCCTGCGTGGCATGAATTTTGAGGAAGGGGCAACGATGCGCGACCGAAATGGACAGATTGGCGGACATAAGGCCTGACAATACTTTACTGCCTCAAACTCCTGCCTCCTATATCATCTATCTGACGTATTTTAGCGGGAAGCCTCACGCAGTTCCACGGCCTTCTTGATCAGCTCTACCGTGCCATCGATACCGAACAGTCCACTGTCCAAGCACATGTCGTAGCTCTTCAGATCGCCCCACTTTTTAGAGTTGTAGTAGTTATAATAGCTGGCGCGCTGTTTATCAACCTTTACCGCCTCGTCTTTAACTTTTTCCGGCGGAATATTGTACTGTTCGATAATCCGGTGTCTCTTAAATGACATCGAAGCATGGATAAAAACATTCAGTGTATTCTCATAGTCTTTTAAGGCATAGTCAGCACAGCGGCCCACGATGATGCAGGGGCCTTCGCTGGCCACCTTCTTAATGGCATCGAAGGCTGCCAGAAATACCTTCTGGTTTAACGGCATATCAAAAGACGCCGAATTATATCCCAGAGCATAAGGATCCATCACCAGCGAATAGAGGAAGCTGGTAGTCGGCTTCTCATCGTAGTTTTCAAACATTTCCTCTGAAATACCACTCATCTCTGCAGCAATCTTTAGAATCTCTCTATTATAAAAGGGAATATTATAATATTCGGCAAGCTTTGTCCCTACTTCTCTTCCGCCGCTTCCATATTGTCGTCCAATCGTAATAATCGTATTCATTGAATCACTCCTTTTCCAGTTTCAAGTTATGAGCATTTTGTCACTGGAATTTATTATAGCACAATATGACGGCAAATGGTATGGTATTATTCATTTTTTCAGACGTTTTGACTGATCCTGATTATCGTTGTCCTTCCGCCCAATGATATGCGAAAGCAATATCCGCTTCCATCTGCCGTTTTAAATCCTCCACGGAGGAAAAGTGCATCTCCGGGCGGCGATAATGAAGGAGTTCCACCTCGATGACTTCATCATAGATATCCCGGTCGAAGCCGAAAATATTAGTCTCCACCCCTTTCACGGCACGCTGCTCCACCGTGGGCTTCACGCCAACATTGGTGATGCCATAGTAAGGTTTCTCCTCTCCCTGCACAAAAATCCGTGATACATAGACGCCATTTGGCGGAATCAGTTTGTTTTTATCCGCAATCTGATTGGCCGTGGGAATCTGAATGGTGCGTCCTAATGCCTTTCCATGAACCACCGGTCCCGCAATCGTGTAGGGCCTGCCCAAAAGTGTCTCGGCCGCTTCCATTTCTCCTTTTTTGAGGTGTTCCCGTATTCTCGTGCTGCTGACATCCTGGCCATCCATCTGCATCTTTTCGATGACAACCAGCTGATAGCCGTACTTCGGCGCCAGATCTTCAAGCACCCCGACATTACCGGCACGTTTTCTTCCAAAATGGAAATCGCGCCCTACCACAACTGTCTTCGCCCCTGCTTTTCCCACCAGAACATCCCGAACGAAATCTTCTGGACCTAAAGCAGCGAATTCCTTTGTAAAAGGATGCTCGATTAAAATATCAATATCGAAATCTTCAAGAAGAATACGGCGTTCTTCTTTCGTATAAATCTGTTGATAAGAGGTATCTCCGCTCAAGGCAGAGCGAGGCGGCATATCAAAGGTAAAGACAACGCTTTTCTGTCCCATATCTTTACGTCTCTTTATCTCATCAAACAGAAGCTGGTGCCCGAGGTGCAATCCTTCAAACTTCCCCAGGGCCACGGCCGTATTCTCCAGCTGAAACTCCGGATCCTTGATGTATTCCATTTCTATTCTCCTGATCATATTATAAATGCCAAAAATCTATTTCTGTTCACAGACATACAAGGATATGAACCATGACAAATTCTCATCTGTTTCATTTCATCCTTACCATACAGATTTTGACATCTTTTCTCTCTATTGTTTCTATTTATGATTAAAATGTCAAAAGCTATTCATTTCCCTTGCTGGTTAATTTTTGAATTTTTGACCACAATATCTTCAAAAATTTTTCGCAGCAATGAAAGTAACCTTTTGACATCCCCTATGGCAAGTCAAAGAATAGCTTTTCCGGGTATAGCAGACCGTTCTTTGCATCTTTTTTATAGATACCGATAAAATGATTCTCCGCGTCATACAGGCGAAAAAGCGGCTCTTCTGACGGCTTCTGTATATGTTTTCCGACATATTCATGTATGTGCGTTCCACCGCATTTCTGTATATGCTTTCCAGCAGATTCATGTATTTGCTTTCCAGCATTTCCCTGAGTCTGCTTCCCTGCGTATTCCTTACAAGAGATCCACGGAACTGGATTCCCATTATAGAGTTTTTTCTCCGCCTGCGGCATCACCGTCAACGCCGGATAATCTACGAACACGGCATCCAGGGGTACGATATATTCCGCGAGTGTCCCGGCATCCCGGTACGCTTCGATTTCCGACAATGTGATGGCATCCTCGATGAAAAAAGAAGATACTTTCGTTCTGGCAAGGGAATCCATACAGCCGCCACAGCCGATCTTATTTCGGATATCACGGCATAGACTGCGCATATAGGTGCAGTTCGAGCAAGTCACAGAAAAAGTGACATAAGGGAGTCGAATCTCCTTGATATCAATGGAAAAGATCCTGACCGGACACGGTTTTCTCTCAATCACGACACCTTCCCTGGCCAGCTCATACAGTTTTTTGCCGTGCACTTTTTTGGCAGAGTACATTGGTGGAATCTGCGCGTATTCTCCGATAAAGGAAAACACGACATCACGAACTTCCTCCTCGCTTGCTTCTACGGGAGATGTCTGCAAGACATTTCCTGAGATGTCTTCCGTATCGGTTGTCTTACCTAAAAGCAGAACCGCCTCATAGGTTTTGTCCCAGTCACCGATTCTGTCACAGAGTTTTGTCGCTTTCCCCAGACAGACTGGGAGCACACCGGTCGCATCCGGATCCAGGGTTCCGGTATGCCCAATTTTTTTCTGATGAAGGATTCCCCGCAGCTTGGCCACCACATCATGGGAAGTGAATCCCATTTCTTTTTTTACGTTTATTATCCCGTTTATCATCTTTGTTCATCCATTTCATTGTTGGGTGACAAATCACTGTTCCAACTGTCCCTCGACAAGCTGTGAAATGTTATTGATAATATCCCGCGCATTTCCCTGAGCGGTGCATCCCGCTGCCTTCACGTGACCGCCACCGCCAAAATTCTGAGCAATCTTACTGACATCTACCCCGCCGTTGGATCGCATACTTACCTTGAAAACACCTTCTTCTTTCTCGAAAAGAAGGAGAGCGCATTCCACGCCTTCTGTCACGCGCAGCTGGTCAATCACGCCATCAAGATCCTCGCTTTGAATGCCATAAGTAATCACGTCCTTGTTCCGGAGTACCGAGAAAATGATACGGCCCTCCAACAGTAAAATGCTTTCCATCAGTGCCCGGCCGAGAATCTGGTTCTGGAGATATGTCTTCTTGTAAAAGGTCTCATCAATGATAAATTCCGGCCGCACTCCTTTTTCAATGAGGATGCCGGCAATCTCCATAACATGCCTGGTCGTATTGCTGTGTTTAAAAACACCTGTATCATGCACCAGTCCAAGATACAGGCACTGGGCACAGTCAAAAGAAATGCGTTTTTCATCAAAGAGATCAAATAATATCTCACAGGTTGAAGAAGCTTCCGGAACCACACAGGTCAGATCTCCGAAACCTGTATTACTCACATGATGATCGATGCATATCTTATATTTTGCCTCCGCGAAGATCTCCTGAAACTGGGATAATCGTTCCGTATCCGAACAGTCCAGAGAAAAATACAGATCATAGGTTTCTTCGATGTTCTTCTCCTGTTTGATATTTTCCGCGTATTTTAAAAATTGAAATTTCTTGCTGATGGGTTCAAGAAGAATATCCACCTGTTTCCCCGGATACTGATCCCGGATATAAGTATAAAGTCCCAGACATGCGCCGACGCAATCGCCATCGGGGTTGGTATGCCCCGAAATAGCGATGGTCTTCGCTTCTTTTACCTTACGGCTTAAGAGAGTTGTCGTCTGTCTTACTATCTTTGCATTGGAAGTCACTCTATGGCCTCCTCCCCATTATAATTTTCCCGAGAATCGTCATTCTCCGAGGTCTCCTTCTCCCGTTCATGGAGACCAGCGTTGAGCGCATCGATCTTTCTGGTCATGTTCACTCCATACTCGATGGACTGATCCAGAATAAAGCGAATATCCGGCGTATTTCGCAGATTCACGCTTCTGGCCAGTTCTCTCTTGATAAACCCATGTGCGCTCTGAAGGCCGGACAGTGTGTTCTCCTGTTCCTCCTGGGTACCCAAAACACTGATATAAGCCTTGCAGGTCTTCAGGTCAGGCGCTACCTCCACAGCGACGACCGTCGTCATCGGGCTGATCCTCGGATCCTTGATCTCTCTTGCAATAATATGACTCAGTTCTTTTAACACTTCGGAATTAATCCTCGTATTTTTTACACTGTTTTTCCTCATATCGTCGTCTCCTGTTTATCTTGGAATCTCTTCCATCACAAAAGCTTCCACCTGATCTCCTTCTTTGACATCATTAAATTTCTCAAAAACAAGACCACATTCGAAGCCAGATTTTACTTCTTTCACGTCATCCTTAAAACGTTTCAGAGATGCGAGCAGTCCCTCGTAGATAACGATACCGTCACGCACGATACGAACCTGGGCACTTCGTGTTATCATGCCATCCAGGACATAACAGCCGGCAATCGTTCCCACGCCGGAAGCTTTGTATATCTGGCGCACATCGAGATGGCCGATGATCTTTTCCTGGAAGACAGGATCAAGCATACCTTTGATGGCTGCTTCGATATCTTCGATGGCATTGTAAATGACACGGTACAGCCGCATATCTACCTTTTCTCTTTCAGCGACAGACTTTGCCGTAGCGTCCGGACGAACATTAAATCCGATGATGATCGCGTTGGATGCCGATGCCAGCGTGACATCGGATTCATTGATGGCACCGACGCCACCGTGAATGACTTTAATCACGACCTCATCATTGGAAAGCTTCATCAGGCTCTGGCGAACGGCTTCCACAGAGCCCTGCACATCTGCCTTCACAACCAGATTCAATTCCTTGACATTTCCTGCCTGAATCTGATCGAACAGATCATCCAGAGATAATTTACTCTTAGTATCCTCCAGCATCTTCTCTCTGCTGTAAGCCACAAAAGCTTCCGCCGTCGTGCGGGCTTCCATCTCACTATCGAGCGCCAGCATGACTTCACCGGAAAATGGCACGTCATTGAGGCCAAGAATCTCTACTGGCATGGATGGTCCGGCTGTCTTTACACGGTTGCCTTTATCATCGATCATGGCACGAATGCGGCCAAAAGTATGGCCGATATTCACGTTATCTCCCACATGCAGGGTACCTTTTTGGATGAGGACGGTAGCTACAGGGCCGCGGCCTTTATCCAGTTTGGCTTCGATGACAAGCCCTCTGGCCTTTCTCTTCGGGTTCGCCTTCAATTCGAGCACTTCCGCTGTCAGGGAAATCATTTCCAGAAGATCCTGAATCCCCTCGCCTGTCTTCGCTGATATCGGAACAAATACCGTACTTCCGCCCCAGTCTTCCGCGATCAGACCATATTCTGTCAATTCCTGTTTTACACGCTCGACATTGGCGCCTTCTTTATCAATCTTATTTACGGCAACGATCACTTCCACTTCCGCGGCCTTCGCATGGTTGATGGCCTCTATGGTCTGTGGCATCACTCTGTCGTCAGCAGCGACAACAAGAACAGCGATATCTGTCGCCTGGGCGCCACGCAGACGCATGGAGGTGAAGGCCTCATGTCCGGGTGTATCCAAAAATGTGATCTTCTCATCATTGATATTGACAACGTATGCACCAATGTGCTGGGTGATGCCGCCGGCTTCCCCTTCCGTGACATGGGTGGAGCGGATGGCATCGAGAAGAGAAGTCTTGCCGTGGTCGACATGGCCCATGACACATACGACCGGCGGACGGCCTACCAGCGTACTCTCGTCTTCTTCCTCTTCTTTTAGGAGCTCCTCGATAATGTCTACCTGCACTTCTTCTTCAGCGATACAGTTATATTCCAAAGCAATATCCGCTGCCTCATCAAAGCCGAACTCGGTATTGATCGTTACCATCTGACCGGCGAGAAACAGCTTTTTGATGATCACTGCCGGCGTGACTTTGCACGCTTCTGCCAGATCCTTCAAAGACACCGGATTTGGAAGGGTAATGTTGCGGATGACTTCTTCCTTCGGCTCTTCCTTCTTCGGCGTTTTGACGATCGTCTGCTTTGTTTTATTCTTCGTCCGTTTTTGATTATTGTTATTATTATAGTCGTTATTGCGGCTGGTATTGTTATTATTCCGACGGGTATTTTTGCCGCCCCGGCTATCACGATTCTCGCCGCCACGATTCTGATTCTCCCGGCTATGCTCCCGATTGATGTCATGACGGCTGTTTCCGCTTCTTGACTCCTTTGCATTGATTGGAGTATCGCCACTGGTCATGGATTTGCTGCGAGTTTTCCTGCCGGTATCGTTACCGCGACCACCGTCACTGCGACTGCTGTCTCCGCGGTTATAACTCCGATTGTCATCACTATTCCGACTGCTGTAACTGCGGCTGCCGTCATTGCTCCGGCTATTATAATTCCGACCACTGTCATTATTCCGATTATTATAACGTGTATCACTGTTTCGACTGCCGTCACTGCGGCTGCCATAATTACGGTTCTCGTCATTATTCCGGTTCGTATAATAAGGAAAGCCAGCGCTATTCGCAGAACCGAATCCTGTCGCTTGCGAAGTGCCTCCACAGACACAGAGCATA
>JAJQDO010000245.1:8398-9959 GCA_021202175.1 Clostridiales bacterium
ATTTAAGTATACTTCGTCCCCCGATCTCTTCTACTTTCTTATTTGAGTCTTCGTCTGATGTGTATTTTTTTAATTTTACTTCCATCACTGTTTCGACTGCTCCGGTTTTCCCCACGATTGTCACTGCGGCTGCCGTCATTATTTCTGAAGCTGCGATTCTCTCCACGGCTGTCGCTGCGCATTCCGTCACTATTTCTGGAACTGCGATTCTCGCTGCGACGATTCTCATTACGTGTTCCGTCATTACTCCTGCTGCTGCGATTCTCCCCACGGCTGTCGCTGCGCGTTCCGTCACTATTTCTGCTACGACGCTCACCGCGATTATCATTTCGTGTATTATGACTGCTGCCGTCGCTATTCCTGCTGTTATCACTGCGATATCCGTCACTTCGGTTTCCCGTATTCCGATTCTCATCACTGCTGCGGCGACTGCGATTGCCGTCGCTTCGATCGGTACGATTATTTCTCTCCACCCCATCAGCAATACTCTGGCTGCGCCGTTCATTCCGGCTGTTGCTTTCTGGCAAATGTCTGGTTCGGGTCGTTCCTTGCTGTCGTCCGTCTTCTTTCCCTTTCATCTGCTCATTTGCAGCCTTTCCGGTGTTTTCCTGTGTGCGAGGCATTGCCACATCCTGCGTATTTTCCTGTTCCTTTTGATGGAACGCCGCTTTTATTTTTGAAATATTTTCCTCTGTAACTGTACTCATATGACTCTGAACTTCTACCCCTTGTTGTTTCAAAGCGGTGATTACCTCTTTACTGCTTTTATTTAATAATTTTGCTACTTCATGTACTCTCATTTTTGGCATCCGCTACACCTCCATATTTAGACTTAATTTTTTTAACACTGATTTTGCAAAACCTTCATCTAAGATACAGATGGAAGCCCTGTATGCTTTCCCGATCCAATGCCCTAATTCTTCCTTCGTGCCAAAGATCACCATGGGAACCTCATAATATTTACACATATTACGGAACATATCCTTCGTATTATCGGAGGCATCTTCCGCTACAATCACTAATCTTCCGCGACCTTTTTTTACTGCTTTTTCCGTCGAAAATTCTCCACTTTCGATCTTACCGGATTTTGCCGCCAGGCCCAGCATGGACAGCACCTTGTCTCTCTGCATCAAATTGCTTCAACTCCTCCTCTAATCGATTATATATTTCTTCCGGAATGGCAATTTTCAGGGAACGTTCCAGTCCTTTCGAACGTCTCGCCTTCTGAAGACAAACGGCTGAAAAACAAAGATAGGCGCCCCGCCCGTTTGTCTTGCCATTCGCGTCAAGGAGAACTTCATTTTCCGGTGTTTTGATCACTCGAATCAATTCTTTTTTTGCCTTCATTTCCCGACAGCCCACACACTGCCTTTGCGGTATCTTTTTTCCCATATTTTCTCACCAATTACCTGTATACAGTTCCGATCCTCTTATACAGTTTCAATCCTCTATTTCCAGACTTCAGCTCACAAAATGCTTATCAGCTCATATCTCATCAGGATATTTTTCGGAATCATCATAATTCTCATCGTCATATCCTTCGACATCGTCATAATCCTCA
>JAJQDO010000044.1 GCA_021202175.1 Clostridiales bacterium
CGACACAGCCGATTGTATTTGACGAAGATTGCCCGGAGTTAACGGAGGAAGAACTTGCGCAGTTTTATCATGTTTCAGAAAAACGCAGGGAAGAGCGGAGAAAACAGACGGTAACACTCCGGCTTTCGCCGCAGGCACTAAATACGGCCAGATCATTAGGAAAAGGATATACATCTGTACTTTCCAGAATTCTGGAAAGCGCATTAAAAGACAAGGAAGTTATACAGAGATTTTTGTAAATTTTGAACTTTTGGATGAGAGCGGCAATTTGACCAATGCCGGTGCGTTGTTGGCTGATGATTCGCCCATTCGTCATTCCCGCCTGTTCTGTACCCGCTGGTATGGATTGGATAAAGCTTCCGGGGTCATGGATGCCTTGGATGATAAGGAGTATCCAGAGCAAGCCGTCCTCGAGGCCCTCGTAAATGCACTGATTCACCGTGATTATATGGAAATCGGCAGCAAGGTGCATATTGATATTTTTGATGACCGTTTGGAAATCTATTCTCCCGGAGGTATGTTTGACGGAACTATTGTGCAGGATCAGGACACGGATCATATTGCTTCCAAACGGCGTAATCCTGTGATTGCTGATATTTTCAGCCGTATGCATTTTATGGAACGTCGGGGCAGTGGCTTCAGGAAAATCAAGGCAGATTATCGCCATGCGGTAAATTATCTCCCGGAAGTCGAACCAAAATTCGTATCAACGTCTACCTCGTTCTTTGTGACGCTCTATAATCTGAATTATGGGGTTGACATTAAAAAAGTGGCATTCGAACCCGAAAAAGTAGCGCTTGGTGCGGAAAAAGTAGCGTTTGAAAACCACCTTTCTACTTTGAAAATGAGCGCCCCCACAAAAGAAAAAGCACTTACACTGTTCGATAGCTATGGTTATAATCGCGCTTTCAGCAGAGCTGATATTTTGAATATGTTTGCTTTAGCACCATCTTCCGCAGGAAAATTTTTGAATTGACTGAAAAATCTTGGCCTCATTGAAGCGGTGCAAGGTCAGGGAAATGGCAAATACAAGTTCGTTAATTTCTTGAGTGACTAAGGTTTGACCAAGACAGTGACTAAGATAGTAGCCGAGTAAATACAGGTTTGCATAAAAATATCCCAGCGTTAGTGCCATATGAACGCTGGGATATTTTTATAATCAGCTATAGAAAAGCTCGGATACGACGCTTTCTTTTGTTCTGGTTTCAAAAGCCAGTCACGATAATCGGAGATGATCTTCATGGTCAGCTCATTCAGTTTTTCTTTCTGACCGTCAATCTCACTGGTGGTGCGGTTCCGTTCTCTGTGACGGTTCTTTGCGTTCCTGGCGTTCTGTCCCTCCACGAAGCTGTCATTGTGATGAACATAATAACGTTGCCCGTTCGCTGATGATGAACTGATAGTTGTTGGCGATCAGCCGGTTAAGGCCTCCAGCATCCAGAGGAAGATACCTTTTTTGAAAGCGGAAATCGTGAGGAACTACTACGACGAAACAGGTTCAATGCAGAGATGCTGGGCAGGGTTTTTATGGTCAATGAGGGTATCTATGCTAATTGAAGAACGATGCCGCCTGCTATAAGGATGGCATGACATGCAGATTATATATCCCCTACATACAGGCCGATCTGCCGTGCCACTTCAGACGGGTCATAGGACGGAACGGTCTTCTTCATGTTCTTATCGTTCAAACGTGTCCGGTATTTCCAAAAATCCGTAAAGCACAACAGATTGACAAGCAGGGTTTTCCCTTCTCCGATGATATAATATTTTCCATATCTTTCCTCATATCCTCTCAGCTCCGCAACAACCATACGGATATATCTCTTTGTCTTTCCAGTGTAAGCAGCAAGGTCATCCATCGTACAGAACGGGCTTCTCACGTTCACAAAAGTAAATCTCGTTATCTTCATAAAACCACTCCTTTGCCCCAGATCCCATGGCAGGATTTTGAGGAAACTTTTTCATATTAATTATGACCGGCCAGTCATCTGTAGTTAATATGCAGGATCACTGCTTTTTGTTTCCGCACCGCAAAAGTGTTCAATAGACCTCATGGAAATGCATTCAAAAAGAATTCATTTCTTTACATTTTTGAAATTCCGTGTTTAAATAGAAAAACAACATCGGCAGTATCTGCCTGAATACTGTTTCCCCTTTTTACTAATGTGGGATTTCATAGCATACCATGTTTTGGGTCAGATTTCCACCATATCTTTTGGAATTTCGTGCTGCGGCAAAAAAAGAAAGGATGTACCACTGAGGGAAATATAAAACAACAAAAATACAAAGTAAAGCATTGAATTGCTTTTCTAATATGAGGAGGATAAAAATGGCTGATCAATATGATTTCAATAGTTTAAAGGAGATTGTTCGCACCTTGCGTAGTCCCGAGGGATGTCCCTGGGACCGCGCACAGACCCATGAATCTATGCGTTCCTGTACAGTTGAGGAGGCCTATGAGGTGAATCAGGCAGTAAACGACCTTTCAAAAACAGGCGATTCATCCAATCTTTGTGAAGAACTTGGAGACCTGCTGCTACAAGTCATGTTACATTGTCAGATTGCAGAGGAAAATGGTGAGTTTACTTTGGAGGATGTTATCGACGGCATCGCGCAGAAAATGATCCGCCGTCATCCTCATGTATTCGGCGAAAAGCATTACGAATCCGTGGAAGAGCAGAAGAAAGACTGGGAACAGATTAAAACGAAAGAGAAGGCACAACCCCTTTCTCCTCAAGAAGAAATCGCTGCGATTCCTCCGGCATTCCCGGCTTTAATCCGCAGCCAGAAGGTTTTAAAAAAGGCCATAAAATATGAGATGATTTCTTCTGATGATGAAAAGATTTTTCACGACATGATGGATTCTCTTGTCGAGTTACAAAAATCGGGAAATCGACAGGAGAGAAGGGAAGTCATGTCCGAAAAAATGGGCGTGCTGTTGTTTGCTATCAGCCAGTTCGCGGCAAAGGAAGGCATCAATAGTGAGCAGGCACTGACGAATGAAACGGATAAATTTATAGAAACGTTATAGTAATACTTTTTATATTTTGGGATAGAAACTATATTGTGCTGGCATTTCCGTCGTATTATGTGCTAAATTTCTATTGTCCATCTTGGACTGTCTCCTATATAATGCGACACCTGTAACCCTTTGTTGCTTGATGATATGTTTACAGTAAAGTATAATGAAAAATACGCAACATGTGTCGCGTGTCTATATCTACAGACAGATGACAACGCAGCTTTGACGACTTTGGATTTTGAAAGGAGTCTGGGGATATGAATCATCAAACAATCTACGAAAACTTTGAAGAAATTGTTAAGGAATTGCCAGAACAGATTGCGATAGCAGAAGAGAATCAATCTTTGACATATGAGGAATTAAATCGACGAATCAACACGATTGTGAGGAAGTTTCCCTCTCAGGTTGATGTCGTAGGCATAGTGACCGATCATGGAGCAGATCAGGTCGCTTCTATTTTTGCCGTATTGAAAAAGGGAGCAGCTTATGTTCCAGCCGAGCCCGATTTTCCCGAAGAACGCATACGCTTTATGATGAAGGAAAGTGGAGCGAGCTTTATTGTTACGCAGAAAAAATATAAGGATAAGCTGAAGGAATTCCCTTTATTATTTCTGGAAGATTTTAACACAAAAGACGCAAGTAGAGATATAAAAAACATAAGAGATATAAGAGATGTAAAAGGTATACCAGTTATAAAAAATATAAATATAACAGAAGATAACTATGAGCAAAAAGAAGAGAACGTGCAACCGGAATCCCTTGCTTATATTCTATATATATCTGGTTCCACCGGCGTTCCCCAAGGCGTATCGGTGACAAATGCCAATGTATGTCATTATGTCCGGGCTTTTCAGCACGAATTTCATCCTAATGACCAAGACACCATGCTTCAATATTCCGTCTGTTCCTTTGATATTTTTGTCGAGGAAGTTTTCACGACACTCCTATCAGGAGCAACCTTGGCTATCCCAAATGTAAGAACAAAGGAAAATTTATATGATCTGATGGACTTTGTCCAAACAAAAAATGTGACAATGATCAGTGGTTTCCCTTGTTTGTTAATGGAGATGAATGAATTAAAGGAAATCCCCTCTTGTCTGCGTCTTCTGATCAGCGGCGGTGATATACTCCGGGAGAGCTATGTAAATCATCTTTTGCCACAGGTCACCGTTTACAATACTTATGGACCATCCGAGACAACCGTGTGCTGCAGTTATTTCCAATGTAATGGCCACCAGGCATTGGATGACGGCCCCTTTCCTGTAGGAAAAGCAGTACTTGGTGCCAGCATTGAACTTCTGGACGAAGATAATAACCCTGTACCTACCGGGTCAGTAGGGGAAATATGTATCGCAGGTGACGGTGTTTCTGATGGATACATTGATAAAAATAAAAATGAAATGTTTGTAACTGATGAAAATGGGAAGCGGTTCTACCGAAGCGGAGATCTGGGGAAGCTGCTTCCAGACGGAAATCTGGCTTTTCTCCATCGTAAAGATTCTCAGGTTATGATTATGGGAAAACGCGTGGAGCCTGAGGAAGTAGAGAATGTACTTTGTGGTTGTGAAGAAGTAGAAACAGCTGTCGTCTGCCCATTTACAGACGAACATGGATTATCCTACCTGACTGCTTATGTTGTCCCTGAGGGAAATCAGTTTGTCCTGTCTGAATAAAGAAGAAATTAAAACGTTACCTTACATCCTTTATGATACCGGAATATTTTGTAATTCTTGACCACATTCCTCTGACACCAAATGGAAAGCCGAACTTAAAAAGCTTGCCGGTCGTCTTAAAAGAAGGTGGCTGTTGAGATGGCGTTAGCAGTGACAGAGAAAACTAATTTTAACAGGGAATCAAAGATTACATAAAAAAAGGCTCAGATTTCTGATCTTGAAAATCTGCTCCAATGTCGGTAAATCGTTTTAAAAGAATTATATTCCATCCCGGCAGAAGAAGACATGGAAGAACTGCTTGCAGCAAATCGGAACTATTACACCACTGCACTAAAAACAGGAACGCATATCGCCTGTTTTGCCTATGTAAATGAAAAAATAGTCGGATGTGGCGGCGTCTGCTTCTACCAGGAGATGCCCTCACCAGATAATCCGAACGGATGCTGCGCCTATCTGATGAATATCTTTACGATTCCCGAGATGCGCAAACAGGGCATCGGAAAGGCGATCATCAAATGGCTGGTACGAGAAGCACAAGAACACGGAGCAGAGAAAATCTATTTGGAAGCATCACAAAAAGCATATCCACTCTATAAAGAGATGGGATTTTATGATATGATAGGTTACCTGAAATATGAAAAGAGAATTTAACCATCTATTCATATTAAAGATATTAGTACAGAATCGTGATTAGGGTGTCAAAAGGTCATTTTCAATACTGAGAAAACTTTTCGAAGATTTTCACCACAATATTTTGAGACGATGTGGTGCATCGTTTATAGATATTATGGTCGAAAATTCGGAAAATTAGTCAGCAAGGGAAACGTATGGCTTTTGACATTCTAATCAATTATGCGATAAATTAAAAAACAGCCACAAATCCAACAGAGTTAAGGAAAGAGGAAAAATATGAAAACAGAAAAACCAATCACGCTGCAAAGCAATTATAAAAAAATACAACTTTATTGTGCACCACAAACCGCTCCATTGGTCATATACCATGCCGTCAGGGGTGAAGGGAGTTCTTTATGGAAAACCTGTCAAAAACTGAATTGTCCAGACTTTTCTCTGGCAGTTATCAATGACGTAGACTGGAATGATGAGATGTCGCCCTGGCCCATTCCACCTATTTCAAAAGGCGATACACCATGCTCTGGCGGTGCGGATGCCTATTTAGAAAAGTTTACCAACGATATGATGCCACAAATTACAGCATCCCTTCCAACTCCACCGCAGTACTATGCTTTAGCAGGGTACTCCCTTGCCGGCTTATTTTCCTTATATGCGGCATATAAAACAGATTGTTTCTCACGCATCGCCTCTGCTTCCGGTTCCATGTGGTATCCAGATTTTGTCCCCTTTGTCAATCAGAACCACATTTCAGATGAATCAAAAATTATATATTATTACCTCGGAGATTAAGACAGTCATACAAAGAATAAGTATATGGCTCCAGTGGAAGATAACACTCGTTTTCTTTCACAGTATTTTGCGGAACAGGGCATTCAAACAATATTTGAACTGAACCATGGAAATCATTATCGAAATGCTACTGGAAGAATGGCTGCAGGGATACAGTGGATTTTAAAACAGGGTATCCAATAGCGGAAAAATGGTTTGAAATAAGAACAGTATATGTGTTAAATAATGGTAATGTTGGCAATGAAGTGGAGAATATAAGATAGTTAATCAATAATAGTTGATGAGTTTGTAAAAATCATATGAAAAACAAAATAACTGACCATAATAAAACTGAATGAAATAATCAAAATTCGCGTGTCCACTATTATGGGTTATATTATAAAATCAACAAAGCGACTTGTATAAAGAAAAATGAGGAGGGAAGAGAGACAGGGGTAACCGAACCAATGATATTATGATGATTGAGCGGTAAAAAAACATAAATTTTTCAAAGTATAAAAGTATAGATGAAATTTTTTTCTAGAATAACAGAAGTATTATGATATAAATATAGAAAAAACTATATGGTAATATTTGTAAGAACTTATGAAGATACCGGAAAAGATACGCAACTCTGCGTTAAAGTTGAGTTTTGCGAATAGTTTTAAATCTGTTTATTTATGCTCTTCTATGGTTTATGGTAACCCACAAAATTTAACTAACCCAGCATTAAATTGAATGCCGGGTTAGAAATTAATTTGATAATTATAATGGCGGTTAAGCTCCGTAAGTTTGCCGTGAAGGATTCACTCTTTTGAATTTTAGAGCTTTTTCAGGCGTTGTTTCCGGACAGTCTTCATCAAAAACAATAGGCATCGAACGAGCCTTGTTTAATTCTTCTAATTCATCTTCAGCAAAACCTAATTCTGATAATATTTCCTGTGAAATTTTAGAATTTGCCATAGTATATTCCCCTTTCAAAATTTGTCGCGAATCTCGCAGAAATTAATCTGGTCACATCAACTATCAGGCCATCATTATCTTTTCGAGTTCTCTCCGTATAAACTACAAAAAGAATATCCTGTTCGCTCTTACTATATTTACTTACATTTCCGATAACAATATCGCGTACTCCTTTTGATATATCTCCTATTGTATCATAACGATCTTCTAACAGACTATTTTCTTCATCGTAGAATTCAATCCGATCATAATCAAAGAAAACACGAGCAGCATTTTTAAAGGAAATACCATGCTTTTGTATATTTTTTGATTTTTATCTGAATCGTACTCAAACAACATACCACCAAGCGAAAATGATTCATAATTTGATTCGCTTTTATACACGATATCACTCCCTTTCTCTTTACAACTATATCATAACATTATAAGAGTTCTTTCTGCAAGGAAATGATTTGGATTCTTTAGAAAACATTTATTGTGAAAGTACCACGGCTATGTATTCCTCCGTTTTTATAATTAACATTAAACCCCAATATATTATTTCATAATCCTCCTCCTTAATTATGAAATAATTATATTGACTCCCTTTATCCATTATTTTTCAACTTTTGAAAAATAATATTGCCCTCCTTTAATGTCATCTCAACGGTACTATGTCATATTCCTTCAAGAGAGCTTGATCTGTTATAGCACAGGCTTCTACAGGAAGGGTCAGAACGTGATCTATAATCTCCTTATCTATTCCCAGACCTCCGGCAATAACCGGAGCTTCAGAACATGTTATAATTTTCTCATAAATCTGGTCGGGAACAGTCATCGGCATGACGACCACTGCGTCCGGTTTGCTGGTTCGAAGATTCTGTATGGTCAGCTGTACGGAAGCAGAATCAATTAAAAATGTACCGAGTATCGCCTTGATTCCTTCGTCTTTGATCATGCGAATGTGTTGTGACTTCATAGTGATAATGATATCTACACCAATCCTTTTGAAATAATGTATGCCAGCTTTATCTTTTGATATGCCTTTTACGGAATCCATATGTATCATTACGAATTTATGGTGTTTGTGTATGTAGGTCACTATGTTTCTTATAGTGTTAATATCACCCATCTTTAACATGATGCAGGGAAAATTGCTGTGTTCTACGATATATTTTAAACTTTCTGATGTCGCAACGGACGGAATGATCGTGCAATCTCCCAAATAATGTTTTAACCACTTCTCCATTTAAATATCATCCCCGTTTCAGGATCAATTTGTCTCCTCCTATTTATCGATGTAATGCACTTCATTAAAAAATCTTATATTTTGGCTATAAGTTTTTTGCTTGGACAAAAAAATGCCCACAAACATAACGCCAGCAAATCCATCATTCTGACGTTATATTTTGTGGACATCTCACATACTCAAGCCCTTAATAGTTTAACTCTTTGCAGATTTATCATAACAAAATGCGTGATATCTGTCAATTCTAATTTAAAAAATTCTAACTGTGTGATTGGATGCTTTCGATGAGCATCCAACCCTGATTCCGACATTAGAAAAATTATACATCACAAGAACCGACAATCTTGTATTCCTCTGGAATGCCATATTTATTCTCAATCGGGTCCAGGTTCCACTGCACCTTGCAGAGCACTTGCTCGATCACGCCTTCAAAATACAGCATAGCAATACCGGCATCAATCCATTCTTCATAATCACTGGTTTCCGGGTCGTCACGAACTGTCAGAATAACCTTTCCGTTATCCAGCATAAATCTCCATGGCTGGCGGTTCAGCGTCGAAGGAGCCTTCCTCGCGCAGTCCATCGGATCATACAGTGCCCGGTCTAACAAATCATTCACATCAGCGCCATTACCCCATTGATCAATATAAACCATCTGATCCAGCGGTAAGAAGTGAGTATTTCCTTCCTTTTTCTTCTTCATATCAGCCTGTGTATAATTATCTCCGGTCTTAAGCACACCAAGGGTTTTGGCGATCTTCTTTTTGCCATATCCCAGCGTAAGAATGCCGACAACTTCCTTGCCGGTAACCATATTCAATTTGTGGATAATCGTTTCGCTGTCTTCAAAAGTGATCCAGCATGTATCAAGGCCCATTTCATAAGCTTTCATGGAAATGCTCTCTCCCACGTATCCCGCGTTTTCAATATAATGATCCTTCTTCTCCGAAAGAATGATGATATAATGAGGCGCATTGATCAGGATGCCATTATAGCCGGCATATCCATCCAACTGAAGATAAACCAGATCGTTATCCATAATCCGTATGTCCATCGCAATGTCATCTACCAGGCGTGGGCAGGATCTCGCATAGGCAGATAATTCCCTTAAAATATTCTTATCGACTTCTTTTTCTTTATAATCCCGCACAGAAGCCTTTTTCGAAATAATCTCTCTATAATCCATATACATACCTCCTTGGTTTTTATACGTATTCGACTCTTCTCAGAACTTTGTCTGTATTATGTGTGACGATTTTTTCCTGTCATACTTAGAAAAAAACTCCTTTAACTGTTAGTATTTAGGCAAAAATACTAAAAAACATATTATAACGTTGCTCGTTTTGGATATTATCCCTATTATAACACAGATGGTTAAATATGTCATAAAAATATTGAAAAAATAATAAAGAATTTTTATAAGAAAAGTTACCATTCACGAGGTATAGATGAGTGAATGTTATTATTTCTTTCTTCTGTACAGACTTTTTTTGTAATTCTTCTGTTTTGGTCCGTACATTTCTCCTTTCTGTACGGACGGATTCTGTGATTTTGTTGTTTTAGTCCGTACGTTTCTCCTTTCTGTACGGACGGATTTTGTGATTTTGTTGTTTTGGTCCGTACGCTTCTCTCTTCTGTACGGACGGATTCTG
>JAJQDO010000339.1:0-9301 GCA_021202175.1 Clostridiales bacterium
CTCAATCCACTGTCCGCCGGATAACCGGTGCCAGGGTCGATGATAAGATGATACGTTATTCCATCTTCCTCAAAGTAACGCACATAACAACCAGAAGTGATTATAGCCTTATCAGCCACGGAAATAATCCCAACATAATCCGAGGTATCATCGGGATTCTCCACTGCGACACGCCACAGGCTGCCATCCGGCTTCGTCCCCAAAGCTTCCACGTTACCGCCGAGACTGATTACCGCGCTTTCCACGCCATATTCCGTCAAAATATCCATCACACGGTCTGAGGTGTAGCCCTTGGCGATGCCACCCAGATCGATCTCCGTCCCTTCCGCAAGAGAAACCTCCCCCGTATCCGCATCATAACTGATCTTATCGATACCCATGTACCCCATCAATTCTTCCAGTTCCGCATCGTCCGGCACCCGATAATTCTGATCCGTAAATCCCCAGGCCTTCATCACCGGATAAATGGTGATGTCGAATACTCCATCGGTATCCTCGCAAATGTCCAGAGAATACTCAATCAATGTCCCGGTGTCTGCCGAGACCGTCCCGGTCCCCGTTTCATTTAGCTGCGCGATCTCACTGCTCTCGATTCCTGTAGAGACCAGATCCTCAATCCGGGAAATCTCGGCCACCGCTGCTTCCAGCGCCTCTTCCGCCTGCTCTCCTTAAGCCTGCAGGTGCATATAAGTATCAATGGCAAAAATATTCTGTACCGCCGGTTCCTCATCCGAAATGTTTGCCGTGCCCGTTTCCGTTGCACTCCTGTCTTCGGTCGAATCCTCCGCTGCTGCATTCCCTGATGTCGCGCTGCCGGATGTCCCATCGCTCGATGAGCCACAGCCCAAAACAGCTGCCGCCATCAGGATACTACAGCATACCACGCCTGCCTGTTTGATATGTCGTAAGTGTTTCACATGTTTTATGTATTTTAAGCGTTCTGCTTCCTTTACGTGTCTGATGTGCTTCGTGTATTTTCCCTTTACCCATGCCTTATCACGCATACTTTCTCATTTGACTCCCTTCCAAAGAAATTTCATAAATGTTCCTGCTCTCTTCCTGCTCTCTTATGTTGAAACAGGAATAAGCAGCATCTCTCATAGACCATTCTACAAAAAATTAGTCTCTTCTAACTTCATCCATTATAATGAAATTTCTGATGGAATGCAATGAGTTTTTTTACTTCACTGATCTGAACATTGTCATGATTTAAAAATCATAACTTAAAAGTTGTGATTCAAGATAATTCGTCAGTAAAATATCTTATGCTCAAATATCTTTTTGCAGCTTCCGTTTGGCCACCGCCATCATCAGTTTGATGCGGTTAATCTGATTTACATTGCTTGCTCCAGGGCCATAGTCGATCGCAGTGATATTCGCTTCGGGATGAAACTTACGGGAGGGTTTAAACACGCCTTTCCCGACGATATGATTCGGCAGACAGCCAAATGGCTGTAAGCAAACGATATTTTCAACGCCCTCGCCAAACAGCTCCTGCATCTCGCCCGCAAGAATCCAGCCTTCGCCGCACTGGGTTCCCAGGGATATCACCTGCTCCGCTCCTTCCGCGATCTCGTCGATATGCCTTGGAGCAAAAAATCTTTTGCTGGCCTGAAGGACCCGCTCTACATTTTTTCGATAGTGATATAAAATGTTCATGCCAATGCGTTCAAACAGGTATTTCGAATAACTGCCGGCCATGTTCTTGTTGTTGAATTCCGCATTTTTCAGGGTGTACATGATAAAGTCCAGTAAATCCGGCACCACGGCTTCCCCGCCTTCCTGTTCGATGGTCCCCACGATATCGTTATTTGCATTTGGGTGATATTTGACGAGGATCTCCCCGACGACGCCCACTTTCGGCTTCTTTAAGGACTCATAAATCGGAATCTCATCAAAGGCTTTTACGATATCCTTTACATTTTTCTTTAAAGTTTTCAAATTCCAATCCCGCACATTTTCTCTGGCAATCTCATTCCATTTATGATACAGTCTGTCCGTACTGCCCTTCACCTTCTCATAAGGACGTATCCGGTTGGTCAGCCGCATGAACAGATCTCCGTATAAAACAGCATACAACATTCGGTAGGCAAATTTCACGGAAAACTTCATCCCTGGATTCTGTTCCAGATTTTTATTAAAATTAAAGGAGACCACAGGAACCTGTTCCATGTCCAGCTGTTTCAGTGCTTTCCGAAGCAGAGCGATATAATTCGTAGCCCGGCAACCGCCTCCAGTCTGCACCATCAAAACCGCCGTCTTATTCAGGTCATACTTACCAGAGGACAATGCACTGATAATCTGGCCCAATGAGACGATTGTCGGATAACAGGCATCGTTGTTTATGTATTTCAGGCCCACTTCCACTGCCTGTTTATCGACAGGCGGAAGGACTTCCGTTTTTTTATCTTATACTCTCGCAGTTCCTCCCACATCCGCTCAACCATCTTCTCCTCATCATAATAAGGAAGAAACGGATGCACTAGTCTGGTGTGATTTTGTTCTAAAACTTCATCCATGTTTCCGGCGATCACTTCCGGATACATGCCCACAACCGGACAGTTAAAATGATTATCCGCTGCCTCATCCTCTTTCATCTCATAGGAAATGCATGGATAAAATATGGTTCCTATCCCCTGCTCCGCCAGCCAGCGAATATGTCCGTGTACCAGTTTGGCCGGATAGCAGACGGTGTCTGAGGATATCGTATTCATCCCCATCTCATATATTTTTTTGGAGGAAGGCGGAGAGAGAACGACCCGAAATCCCAGATTCGTAAAAAAAGTAAACCAGAAAGGATAGTTCTCGTACATGTTCAGTACGCGAGGAATGCCAATGGTTACCCGTGGTGCGTTTTTCTCGTCTAACGGCGTGTAAGCAAACAGCCGTTCATATTTATAATGAAAGAGATTCCTCTCCACAGATTTATTCTCGTCGCCGCCAACGCCTCTCTCACAGCGGTTTCCGGTAATATAACTGTGGCCATCACCAAATCTGCTGATTGTCATCTGACAATGATTCTGGCATCCTCCACAGCGGCGGTGCATGGTTTTCATGGAAAACTGTTTTAATTCTTCTTCTTTTAATATAGTTGATTGTAATATAGTTGATCGTGATATGGTTGATTGTGATATGGTCGATTGTGATATGGTCGATTGTAATATGGATGATTGTCGTTTTCCCGCCGCTTTTTTTGCCAGCCGCGCTGCTCCATAGGCACCCATAAGCCCTGCGATATCCGGGCGCACGACCTCTCTTCCGAGCAGCTTCTCCAATGCAGCCAGAACGCCATCATTTAAAAAGGTGCCTCCCTGGACGACAGGATATGCTCCGATATCATCCACATTGCGAAGTTTCAAAACTTTATATAATGCGTTGCGAATCACAGAATAGCACAGTCCGGCAGAAATATCCTCCAGGGAAGATCCCTCCTTCTGCACCTGCTTCACCTTAGAATTCATAAATACCGTACACCGAGTTCCCAGATCTACCGGGTGCCTGGAACGAATCGCCAGATTGGCAAACTCCTCGATAGAATCTCCCACTGATTCAGCATAAGTCTCCAGAAAGGATCCACATCCGGAAGAACATGCTTCATTTAAGACGATACTGCTGACCGCCCCGTCCTCCAGTCGGATACATTTCATATCCTGCCCACCGATATCCAGGATAAAATCCACCTCCGGCAAAAATCCCTTCGCCCCCTGATAATGGGCGACCGTCTCAATTTCCCCTCCATCTGCTCTCAGAGCGGACTTAACCAGTTCTTCCCCATAACCGGTTGTCAAGGCGTAGGAAATATACGCCTCTTTCGGGAGTACAGCATATAGTTCCAACATCATTTCCCTCGAAACGGCAACGGGATTACCCTCATTGCTCCGATAACAGCTGTATAAAAGGCTCTCCTCTTCGTCGATGAGAGTCAGTTTCGTTGTTGTCGACCCAGCATCAATTCCCAGATAAACCGGCCCCTTTGCTTCCTTTAAAGATGCTCTCTTTACCTGATGTCTGTCATGTCTTTCCTTAAAACTTTCATATTCCTGTCTGGAATCAAACAAGGCAGGCATCGTCTTCATCGTCTCTTCCTGCCACGGCTCATCTATTTTCTTCAATATGTCCTGCAAATTCACCGCATCCTGGTCTCCGGATAAATACGCCGCTCCGATCGCCGGATAATACTGGGAATCCTCGGGGAAAATAATCTGATCCTCACGCAATCTCAATGTCTCGGCGAATCGATGACGCAACTCGGACAAAAAGTATAACGGACCGCCCAGAAAGGCAACATTTCCTGTAATCTCTCTCCCACAGGCCAACCCGGATATGGTCTGGTCTACAACGGCCTGAAATATAGAAACCGCAAGATCATCCTTCTTTGCTCCTTCATTTAACAGCGGCTGTATATCTGTCTTGGCAAAGACACCACATCTGGCGGCGATAGGATAAATCGTCGTATAATGTTTTGCCATATCATTTAACGCACTGGCATCCGTATGCAGAAGAACTGCCATCTGGTCGATAAAAGCACCGGTACCTCCCGCACAGGTTCCATTCATGCGTTGTTCCATATTCTCCCCATAAAAAGTTATTTTCGCATCTTCACCGCCAAGCTCGATGGCCACATCTGTCTGTGGAATCCGCCGGCGTACCGCTTCCGTACAGGCTATGACCTCCTGTTCAAAAGGAAGTCCCAATCGCTTCGCCAACGATAGCCCTCCCGAACCAGTGATTTCAATATGCACATTTTCTGTTTGCATCTGCTCTGTATGTTTTTGTTCTATTTGTTTTTGTTCTATATATTTTTGTTGCGTAAATACTTTGTTCGCATCTAGTTTTTCTTTAGGCGTTCGTTCTATATGGGTTTTGTCCGCGTCTGTTTTTTCTATATGTGTTCGTTCTGTATAGGCTTTATCCGCATCTGGTTTTTCCGTATGCGTTTGTTCCGTGTAGGCTTTGTTCTCGTCTGCTTTTTCCATATGCGTTTGTTCTGTGTAGACTTTGTTCGCGTCTGCTTTTTCTATATGTGTTCGTTCTGTACATTTTTTAGCGAAATCACGCAAGAGTTCTCTCACTTTCTGAAAAACCTCAGACTTATGCCGCTCATACCGTTTATATACCAGTCTCTCTTCATCGTCAATCGCGACCAACTTGACTGTTGTCGAACCGATATCAATTCCCACTCTCATACATTTTCTTCCTTTGCATATTTTATGGTTCTTCTACAAATTTCCATATCGCAAAGTCCAGTATATAGGACGCGCAATACGCATTGTTTGTGGAGGAACCATTTTTATTAACATTTCTCATTTATATCCAATTTATGATACTCCGAAATCTTCGCATTATCAATCCTCAATATCAGAAATTATGTCGCAAAAAATCTGCCGGTTCCTGTTCATGGCTTACGCGAGCTTCTTTGTTGATTCGTTAATAGTACATCGAATATTAATTAACTAGCCATATTGCTTGCCTGATTTCCCATGTGCCGCGTTGTCGTCAGTCAACGTAGCCCGCTACGTCTCCTTCCTCCGCCTTGCACATGAAAATCATTCGGCGTGATATAGCCAGTTATTAACTATTCGATGTACTAGTCATGAGGTGGGGGGATAACCCATTTGAGCGTAAGGTAACCCATGAACAGATGGAAACAATAAAATTACAGGATTAGTCCGAACAAATAGGAAAAGCATACGGACCAAAACTGCAAAATCTCATGATCAGTCCGTACAGAAGGGAGAAACATACGGACCAAAACTGCAAAATCTCATGATCAGTCCGTACAGAAGGGAGAAACATACGGACCAAAACTGCAAAAATCTCATGATTGGTCCGTACAGAATAAAAGAAGTGATATCATTCGCCCATCTGTACTCTGTGAATAAAAACGTTGACCCACCTTAAATATATCAAACATAATCCTAAATCGTGACATTATTTCTTATCTGTGATATGATGATGAACAAGACCAAAGATCATAAATCAAGATTATCATGAAAGGTGGCTGATTATATTATGAAGAAACTGACAAAGGATTTTTTTGGCAAAGAAGTCGTGATCTGCGGCTGTACGAAGGCCGACAACATGTATTATAAAAGATTGTACAAGCATTTTACCGCAAATCATGTAAAGGTGTATGCCCTGCCGACAACACCGGAATCAAAACTGGATTTTCAGACCTATCCAAATCTGGCTGCGCTGCCTCACGTGCCGAAATGCGCTTATATCCTGAGCGATAAAAAGGACGTCCCGGCCATCGTCGAGGAACTGAAAAAGTATAAAGTTCGCAGAATCTTATTTTACAGCAAAGCCTACGTGGACGAAGATGTCTTAAAGGACTGCAAGGAACATCGTATCGAAGTCAGATGCGGCTGTCCTCTGATGCTTTATGCGTCCGGTCCCTGTATGCTGCACGCAGCCATCGGCGGTGTGATGCAAGAGAGGAAGAAGTAAAACTGGGAAGCCATTGCTATGTAATCCCTATGGATTGGATACAGCTTCGCTTTTTCTGACAAATCAAAAGGTACAACAAGTGTAATCCCTATAGTCAGGATACAGCTACGGGATTCCCATCAGACATGAAGGAGAAGGAATAGAAGATGTCAGACAAACTCTCAAAATATCTCTGCTATCTCTTGCGCCATCACCCGGAGAAGGCCAGACTCGACATAGATCTTCATGGGTGGGTAGACGTTAATCAGCTCATAGAAAATGTCAATCAATATAGCGCCTATTCTTTAGACATGGATACACTGAAGAACATCGTGGCTGAGGACGCGAAAGGAAGATATCGCTTAAGCGACGATCATCGCCGGATCAAATGTTGTCAGGGGCATACCATCCCCTGGATTGAGCCGGAACTGACCTATGGGACTCCGCCAAAATACCTGTATCACGGGACAACAACTGCGGCTGCAAAGAAGATCGACGCCAGCGGGGCGATTCTTAAAATGAAGCGTCATCATGTTCACACGCAGCCGGTCGAAGCGATGGCATGGCAGTCGGCACGACGATGGCATTTAACGCCCGTCGTGCTGAAAATCGATGCCGAGGCCATGGCTGCAGACGGCTATCTGTTTGGCCGTTCTGATAATGACGTCTGGTGTGTAGAATGCGTCCCGACAAAATATATCTGTGACAGACTTTATGAGCCAACCATATAGAAAAGAAGAGCCGAACAAATATTCATTCAGCTCTGGTTCTCAACCCTTCTTCCTATTTGCCGGCCGCAAAATCACCACTTTCGTACCCATCGCAGTTGTATTGCAGGCTTTCCCCGTATCGAAATCCGCCGTATCCATCTCGCTTCCACAGACTGTCACGACATCGTCAAAATATTTCGTGAAATCATCTACAGTTCCAATGACATCAAAACCGTAACCATCCGCATCATTGCGGTAATGCATCGGCAAAACGATTCCAGGCTTTAACCTTTTGATAATTCCTGCGGCTTGTTCTCCATCAATCGTATAATAACCGCCAACCGGTATCATAACCACATCCAGATATTTGAGTTCTTCAATCTGTTCCTCAGCAAGTTCACATCCCAGGTCGCCAAGGTGAGCAATCCTATTTTCCCCGTCATCAATGATAAAAATCCTATTCTTTCCTCTTTTTGCCCCTTGGACATCGTCATGATAAGTATCTATGGTCTGAATCTGAAACAGATCATTTGCCTGATTTATCAACTTCACCGTCTCCCTGCCGTTATGATCGCTGTGCTCATGACTGCACAAAACCATATTCGCTTCCTCCCGCACCGGACGAAGCCCGGGAACACTGCCGTCCGCATAAGGGTCGGTAATAATACTGACATCAGATTTTTCAATTTTAAAACAAGAATGACCGATCCATGTAATCTTCACGCTTTTTTCCTCCTCATTCCAGGAACGATATCTCCCAAAATTAATTATATGTTTTTCTCTCACAAGAACACTGCCGTCGCTTCCGCCACCTTTTTTCCAGTGACTTCGTTGACGGTCTCCGCCATTAAAAATCTCAGTTTTCTGCCATTTTTGGCGGCTTTCGCCGTCACCAGGAAAGAGTCCGTGGAAGAAATTCCTCTCATATAGCTGATATTTAACTGTACCGTCACACTTTCACTATTTCGGATACAATATCTCGCGATCAGGCCAAGGGCCGTATCCATCGTCGTCGCTACCATGCCTCCATGGAGACGTCCCATTGGATTCAGCTGCCAGGCTTGCGGTGTAAATCGTAAGGTAATGGATTGTTCCCTGGCGTCACAGCCGTAATACTCCGGTTCGAGAATCTCATTCAGGCTTTTCCCCTGTTGCCCGGAGTCAGCTTCTACTACCGATCGAAAAATTCGTTCCATGTACCCCTGCTCCGACTCGCCTTCCTGCTGCATATATTCTCCTTCGTTCATTTGATTAAAAATCTCATAATTCATTCTTCAATCCTTCCTGAAATATATTACTAAATAAGAATCTCTATGGTCAAATGATCTTTATGTCTGTCTGCAATGTCGTCAAAGAACATCCGTTAAAATCTTCACAAGTTGCACCAGCTTTGGCATAAAAATAATACAGCCAACGATTGCAGCCATGATCGCAGCGATCAGGACAGCTCCGGCTGCAGTATCCTTTGCTAACTTCGCCAGGGGTTTCCGTTCTTCCGTTACCAGATCCACAACCGCTTCTACCGCTGTATTGACCAGTTCCAGTGACAAAATCAAACCAAACAGCGTAAAGCAGATACACCATTCGGTTATAGATATCCCCAAAATGATGCCGGCCAGAATGACCAGCACCGCGAAGATGAGATGGATCTTAATATTTCTTTCCTTTTTGATGCAGGAGAATATACCCTCAAGAGCATAGGAAAAACTTTTATATAATGGATCTTTTCTCTCTGCATCTTTTTTTGGTTTGGATGGCAAGAATCATTCCCCCAGTGCTTCTGCTAAAATAAGCGCGGCATCTTCGATGCATCCTGGACAGGAGCGGAGTACCTTTCCCGTCTCCCTTCCGTTTAATACTCTAAAGATCTAGTTCCCATTTATATTACGAAAGATTTAATAAACTTCTCGCACTTTTTTATAAGTAGACGCCTTGGAATCCGGTTTATCGAGATGACCGCTGCTGTTTACCATACCCATCACCAGAGCCATTCCTGTCACTGCACCGCAAGTTCCGTAAGTATCGGATACGCCCAGGCCCATTCCTTCTGAGATTTTAAACAGTTCCTTTTCATCCAGACCGGTGTTATCCGCAAATGCACAGACGATGGCCTGACAACAGTTGTAACCCTTGTCATGGTAATTTGACGCGATTTCTGCTCT
>JAJQDO010000339.1:9311-9900 GCA_021202175.1 Clostridiales bacterium
ATTCTGTACTGTATAGTATGACGATATTTGTTTGCTCAAAATGACATTCAACCATTTCGCTATAATCTTCACATTAGTTTTATTATATCAGTAACACCTGATGGAAACAAGATAAAACCTCTTTTTTCGCATTATTAAAGTTTGGATGGTTACCATTCACAGGGTAAGGGATAGCTCATGTGAGGACAAAAACAGTCCTCAACAGTTATAATACATGCTAAAAAGCCGTTTTGAAGATTTCGGCATGTACTCTTTTTGTTAATTTACATGTCAAAAAATCGTTTTAAGATTTTGACATGTACGCTCCCTGTTAATTCACATGTTAAAATTCCGTTTTAAAGATTTTGACATGTACTCTTTTTGTTAATTTACATGTCAAAAAGCTTTTTTAAGAATTTTGACATGTACGCTCTCTGTTTATTTACATGTTAAAATCTGTTTTGAAGATTTTGACATGTATGATTCTTGTTTATTTACATGTCAAAAAGCTATTTTTAGAAATTTAACATGTATAACCCTGTTTATTTGATTCCATGCATCTGGCTCATACGTATGAAAACGCGGGAATTAGCAAAATGGACCACAGAAA
>JAJQDO010000013.1 GCA_021202175.1 Clostridiales bacterium
AATTATAACAGGAGGACATGGATATGATGACATTTGAAGAATTTATGGATTACATGGAGAATAATATTTTGAGCGAGTGGAAGGACGCCGCAGATGTCAGGATTGAAGCGACCAGGAAGAATAACGGAATTACATATCAGGGATTATACATCAGGGAAGCAGAAGAAACCGTCGCTCCAACGATTTACCTGGAAGATTATTATGCTTCCTATCGGAAGGGTGAGGATGTAGAAAGCATTATCTCTACGATCCGCGCGCAGTATTCCTGGGCCATGGAGAGAGCATCTGCCTATGAACTGGATGTATTAGATTACGATCATATGAAGGACAGGATTATTTATCGACTTGTTAATTTTGAGAAGAATAAAAAGATGTTGCAGGAGTGTCCCTATGTTCGCCTTTATGATATGGTACTCACCTTTCGCTGGGTCGCTCATTCTGATAATATCGGCATCTCCACAGTTCTTGTCACGAATCAGGAATTGAAATTATGGGGAATTTCTATTCATGAGCTGATTTTAGCGGCTCAGGCGAATACCTGTCGACTGTTTCCGCCGCGTATCCTCTCTATGAATGAGGTGTTGCGTCAGACGGGACAGGTCCAGGAAGAATTCGAGGATGGCGTGACAATGTATGTGCTGACGAATAAACAGCAGATTAATGGAGCAACCGTGCTGGTTTACGAAAATGTTCTCCAGGAATTTGCTGAGGACAAGCAGACGGATTTTTATGTTTTGCCATGCAGTATTCATGAGATGATTCTGATTCCTTCCAGGGAGTTGGATGAACCGGACAGACTTTATGATATGGTCAGGGAAGCTAATACTACTGCGGTATCGCCGGGGGACGTCCTGTCTGATTCCGTATATTATTATAACAGGATGGACGGAAAGGTTTCTTTGTTAAAATAAACTAACATCCCTTCTTCATACATAGCGTAAAAGCCATAATCGCTTTTACGCTAATTCATTGTTGTTTCCGACCACACATGACAGTAACGTTAATTCTTTCGATTTGTATAAAATTTTTCCATTGCGGTTGATATGTCTCCCGGATATTGGTATACTGAAACATATTTATGAATGGAAATGATTGGAAGGATGATTGAATGAAACGATGGCAGATAGGGTTAAATATTATACTTGAAATAGTAACGTTCATTATAGGAGCTCTTATCCTGATTTATCTTATTCCCAAGCTGTTGGGATTTTTCTGGCCTTTTGTTGTAAGCTGGATCCTTGCCGCGCTGGCTTCCCCTCTCTGCAATATGCTGGAGAAACATATCCGGCTGAATAAGAAGTGGTCGTCGGCCTTTATCATCATCTTTGTATTATGCGCTCTTGCTGGCGCTCTGTATCTTCTTATCGTCAAACTGGGAAAAGAGATGATATCATTTTTATCATCTGCACCAACGTATTATGCATATTTTCAGAACACTCTCAATCTTCTTGGAGAGAGAATCGGGAGTATCGCCTCACCAGTTTCCTCGGATCTTGGCAGTCAGATACAACAGATGTTTAATGATCTTCTGATGCAGATTGGGACGGCTATCAATAGTTTTGCTCCGCAGGGAGCGGACGTCCTGGGATCTGTTGCTTCTAATATTACAAGTGGGTTTGTAGGATTCGTGGTCATGATTATCGCAGCTTATTTTTTTATTGCGGACAGGGATAAGCTGTCGGCAAAGCTGATGAAGATATTGCCGGAAGATGTGTGGATACATGCCAGGGATATTAAGAATAATCTGATGTCGGCTATAGGAGGATTCCTCTTGGCTCAATTAAAGATCATGTGCATTATTTTTGTGGAGCTTCTGATCGGACTGGCGCTTCTTCGCAACCCCTATGCCTTCTTTCTGGCTTTGCTCATCGCTTTTCTGGATCTGCTCCCCATCCCGGGAACAGGAACCGTCCTGATTCCCTGGGCCTTGATCATGTTCATCCAGGGGAGTTTCCGCCTGGGCATCGCTTTATTGATCATTTATGTTGTTTGTCTTTTTACAAGGCAGCTCCTTCAGCCGAAGATCATCGGAGAGAGCATGGGGATGGATACATTGACGACCCTGTTTTTAATCTATACCGGGTTTAAGCTTCATGGTATGAGCGGTATGATACTGGCATTGTTTGCGGGCACGATTGTGATGGCAATGTACAGGTTGGGACTGTTTGACAAAAGAATCAAAAGATTGTATGCTCTTGTCAGAGAGTATCGTGATTACGAGAAAAAAGCCGACAGATAAAAAGAATTGTTCTAAAATAGAACCGGATGAAAAACATAAGCTGCTACTACACACGGATGTGAAATGTAATGGATTTCCGACAAAGAATATAAGCGAGATTGATTTATGAGAATATATTTAGTGCGACATGGAGAGACGACTCTCAACCAGGCGGGCTGTTATTATGGGAGAACAGATGTTCCACTCAGCAGACGCGGTCTCGCGCAGGCCGAAAGATTGAGAGATTTTTTTTCGGAGTATCGATTTGACAAGATTATAACAAGTCCGCTTTTGCGCTGTGTCATGACGACAGAGACGATTCTGGCAGGAAAAGCGGGCGGTATATACATGGATGAGCGCCTGGCGGAGCAGGATTTTGGCATATTTGAGGGACATACTTATGAAGAACTGCTTGGAATCTATCCTGCAGAAGTGAAGGTTTGGAATGAAAATTATTCCGAGTATCGGATTCCCGGCGGAGAAAGCTTTGCGGATGTCCGACGCCGGACAGAATCGTTCTTACAGGATCTGTCCGGAAACACTGAAACGATGCTGCTGGTAGCCCATAAAGGGACATTGGGACATCTCCTGGCAGCCTGTCTGGAACTTCCGCTGGAAGGCTACTGGAACTTCGCCTTTGACCAGGGGTGTTACAGCCTGATCGACACGGAAGACGGATATACGATTATCCGTAAATTAAACCAGAGTGTATGAACATAAAGAAGATAATGTAGACGAAAAGCGGACTATATACATTTAAAGTTTTGGGACGGATTGTATCGGAATGGTATCGCCAATGAAAGTTACTTTTGACGTCCGACACATATGATAACGGATATGAAAGAGGAAGATATGGATTTATTTGATTACATGAGGATGGAGAAATCAAAAAAGGAGTCTCCTCTGGCGGTGAGGATGCGCCCGAGGACTTTGGATGAGATGGTGGGGCAGTCCCATATCATAGGTAAAAACTGCCTGCTTTATCGTGCCATCAAGGCCGATAAAATCAGCTCTCTTATCTTTTACGGACCGCCAGGCACCGGAAAGACGACGCTGGCAAAAGTGATTGCCAATACGACCAGTGCGGAGTTTGTGCAGATGAACGCGACAACTTCAGGGAAAAAGGATATGGAGAAGGCTGTCAGCCAGGCAAAAGATACCCTTGGCATGTATGGGAATCGAACGATTCTATTTATTGATGAGATTCATCGATTTAATAAGGCCCAGCAGGATTATCTCCTCCCTTATGTAGAAGATGGCACGGTTATTTTAATCGGAGCCACCACGGAGAATCCTTATTTTGAAGTGAACAGCGCTCTCCTTTCTCGTTCAAAGATATTTCATCTGGAGCTTTTGTCGGAGGAAGACATTGCCGGATTGATTCGCATCGCGGTGACGGATCCGGAAAGAGGCATGGGAGCTTATGGGGCGACAATCACCGAAGAAGCCGTGACCTTTATCGCCCAGATGGCCGCCGGGGATGCCAGGGCGGCGCTCAATGCTGTGGAGCTTGGCGTGATTACAACAGAGCCGGATGCAGACGGAAAGATACGAATCGATTTAGACGTAGCGCAGGAATGCATCCAGCGGAAGGCGCTGCGTTACGATAAGGACGGTGACAATCACTATGATGTCATTTCTGCTTTCATAAAAAGCATGCGGGGAACAGACCCGGATGCAGCTGGTTTTGCGCTGGCCTGGCTGCTTGCTGCGGGAGAAGACCCTAAATTTATCGCCAGAAGAATCATGATCTGTGCTTCAGAAGATGTGGGGAATGCGGATCCACAGGCGATTCAGGTGGCAGTAGCGGCTTCTCTGGCAGTAGAACGCATCGGGATGCCGGAAAGCAGGATTATCTTATCTCAAGCAGCCTCCTATGTGGCCAGCGCACCCAAAAGTAATGCCTGCGTCATGGCGATTGATAAAGCCCAGGAGATGGTTCGCCGGCAGGATACCGGACAGGTACCCGCCTATCTGCGGGATGCACATTACGGCGGAGCGAAACAGCTCGGACACGGGATAGGGTATTTATATGCCCATGACTTCCCGAAGAATTATGTGGAACAGCAGTATCTGCCGGATGCCATAAAAGATGAAACCTTCTATTATCCGACGGAAAACGGATATGAGAAAAAGATTAAAACACATCTTACGCATCTGAGAAACAGGAAGGACGGAAAAGATGAATAAATTAAAACGGATTGCCGCGCTTCTTCTGGTCATGCTTTTGATAGGCCTGGTTATCCTGACACTGTATTTTGCCATAACGGGAAGCCCATATTTTATGGCGTCGTTGGTTGCCATGCTGGTCGTTCCGGTACTTCTTTATGCATATATGTTTATATATCGACTGCTAAAAGGCGGGGAAAATGAAGACGGAAGTCACAAAGACAGGATAAAAAAACAGGATCAGGATAAATTGTAATTAGAATAAATTAAGATCAGGATGTATATTTTTTTGAAAAAAGGCTATAATGATAATGTCCGATGAAGAACATCGGATGTGACAGTCGTCAGGAAAAACTTATATCCTCCCCTTTCTAAAGAGGCTGTCGGTCCGTACCGATTTAAGCCCTTTACTAATGAAAAGCGTATCCCGCAAAGATCTGTACGCCTGCGTACACCTCTTTTGCGGGATATGCTTATTCCGGTTGCGTGGAATCCATATCATCTGTTGACTCGACAACATCCTCCTCACTGGAAGAATCGTCCTCCTCACCGGGGACGCTGGTATAATCATTATAATAACGAGTATCCGTCGTGATATAGTAACCCTCATCTGTTATATAAGCTGACGTTCCTCCCATGAGTTCAACTTTAGCCGTCACCTGCACCTTGTTGCCCACGTAGACTGTTCCGACAACATTATCCGCGTCAAAATCAGCCCAAGATCTTAATTTTACCCCGGTTGAACTGATATAAGTGATAGCCAGGTACCCTTCTAATTCTGTGTAGCTGGCCAACGGTTCGGCATGGGAAGCATCCGCATCCAGATACAATCCATTCTCCAAAAGATAATACATCTGATTTTCATAGGTGCTGCATTCTGTCGCCTGAACGATCTGACCATTCTCCAGTTCCACAGACTCATTCGTCTTCACTCCCGGTATCAAATTAGCCCAAACTCCGGTGGATGGCACATCATATATCATGATATAACACTCTTCAAAATTCTCATCTATAAAAAGATATTCGCCCTCTGCTTCGGAAGACTCTGTACTTTCTATGACGGATTCCGTCTCAGGTCCCGTATACGTTTTATTGCGAACATATAACCTGACTCCGGCCGCGATTCCGACAGCAACAGCCACGAGAAATAATGAAACTACGATTGAAATCAGCGAACCTCGACCAGACTCAGATTTTTTTCCCTTATTGATGCGTTTCATATTACCCTCCCGAATCTGTATCTATATTTGGAACACGCCCCATCTTAAATGCGCTTGATGAACGCGGGATAAAGCCTACATATAACAGTGACTAAGCGCGAACCTGACAACAAGTGTCAGGTTCGCCAAAATGTTTATTTGTCGTACTTGTCCAGATTATATTTTTCAATCAGATTTGTCAACTGAGAAACATAATTACTGCTGGTCGCGTACCCGCCATTTTTAATGATGGTCAACTGCTTCTTGTAGCTTGTCGTTGATGTCAATCCTGCATATCGATAAGATGATCCATCTTTCGCGTTGACCAGATAAGCCGAATGATCCGCCACAGAATCAACTATGGAAGAATACTTGCGGAATTTGGCGCTGACCGTCACTGTTTTTCCATTCACTTCTTCCGAAGTCTTTATAGTCACACAACTGCTGCCATCCCACACGGAGCCACTCCAGGTATTACCGGAAAGGCTTGTCTTCATACCAAAAAGATTATTCGCACTCTGCGCCAGCTCGGATTTGCCCCAGCCACTTTCTAAAATGGCCTGCGCAAGTGTTACAGAAGCCAGAACGCCAGAGCTGTGATAATCTGCCTGTGCGATTGGTCCCATGACCGCAATAAACTGCGCTGTCGTCATATTTTTGAAAGACGACGCTGAAATCGTGCTGGTGGATGTAGACGGAGCAGTTATATAAACAGCTTTTTTACTCTTCACGTACTCATAACCGAATCCAAAGGCTTCTTCCAGGACTGCCCTGGCCGGAATCATAAAAGTATTGGAACCGGAAAAATTCACAAACAACGGCGCTGTACGTATTTTTGTTTTAACGCCATTGACCCACATGTATTTTTTGTTAGCGACCAGCTTCACTTTTGTGCCATTATATGTAAGTGTCAGTGTCTTTTTCGCTTTATTGTATTTGTAGGACATTTTCGGCCCCTTGTTCACCAGAGTGGCCTTATAAGGAATCATGATATTCCCGTTAATCAGAACGCCCGGCTTTTTGGTCTTGCTGACCAGTTTGTTATTATAATAGACTTTATAGGAAGCACCGGTATATTTATAAGTTTTGCCGCTTTTTTTATATGTAGTGGTCGCTGACACGCTGACAGGCTGCATAGAACCAAATATCAGCGCAAATGCCAACACAAAAACAGTCAGTTTCTTCCATATTTTGTTACGTTTCATATCTCTCCTCCTTACAATAAAGCTTAAAACCATGTTATTTAATCAAAGGACTTCTTTTTTATAAATAAAAAAGACCAGTAAACATTCATTTACTGGTCTTGCTTTTCATTAAGCTACCTTGCTCTTTGCTAATTCAGCAAGGGCTGTAAAACCCTCCGGATCGCTAATCGCCATCTCAGAAAGCATCTTTCTGTTGATATCCACACCTGCTAATTTCAGGCCGTGCATCAGTTTGCTGTAAGATATACCGTTCATTCTCGCTGCCGCATTGATACGCGCGATCCAAAGCTGTCTGAACTGTCTCTTTCTCTGTTTTGTTCCGGAATAAGCACTTGTCAGCGCTCTCATCACGGACTGTTTTGCAACTCTGTACTGTTTTGACCTTGCTCCTCTGTAACCCTTCGCGAGCTTTAATGTTCTGTTATGTCTCTTTTTTGCGCCGACAGCGCCTTTTACTCTTGCCATTATTTACGTCCTCCTGTATGCGATTAAAGATATGGTAAAATCTTCTTCATGTTCTTTGCGTTTGTCGGATCAGTGATCGTAGACTTTCTCAGATTACGTTTCCTCTTCTGAGACTTCTTTGTCAGGATATGGCTCTTGTAAGCTTTCATCCTCTTTAACTGTCCAGTACCTGTCTTTTTAAATCGCTTTGCAGCAGCTCTGCTGGTTTTCATTTTTGGCATAATATAAGTCCTCCTAAATTGTTCTATATGCATTAACGTTTTTCTGTTAAAAACATCGTCATGCTTCTTCCTTCGAATTTGGGCTGTTTATCTACAACCGCACAATCAGAAAGCTGTTCCGCAAATCTATCCAGAATCACCTTGCTGGTATTCACATGAGCAAGCTCTCTTCCTCGAAAACGAAGCGTCACCTTAACCTTATCCCCTTTTGAGAGGAACTTTCTGGCCTGGTTTACCTTCGTATTCAGGTCATTAGTATCAATATTCGGAGACAACCTCACCTCTTTGATATCAATGGTCTTCTGTTTCTTTTTTGATTCCTTCTCCTTGCGTGCAAGTTCATATCTGTACTTTCCGTAATCAATAATCTTACAGACAGGCGGTTTCGCATTCGGCGCGATCTTCACCAGATCGAGTTCTCCCTCCCGGGCAATCTTCATGGCCTCCCTTGCTGACATAATACCAAGCTGTTCTCCTGTTTCACTGATCAGTCTGACTTCCCTGTCACGAACCTGCTCATTAATCATCAATTCGTTAATAGCGGCACACCTCCATAAAACCCTCATAAATTAAGACGGAACATCCTCTCCAGGTACCGTCTCTGCGTGATGGCGGATATTATTACGAGACAACGTACGGTCATTACATATAGAGACATTACAAAATCGTCTGCCATAAAAGACTCAGACCCGTCTATGCGTCCATGCTCTCACGCAAATAAAAAGTGGATAGCAACAAAGACTATCCACCATATATCATTTCATCATGCACTATTCCATCAATACCTGTCATGAAACAAACATCAAAAATTACGATATGAACCCGAGTCACCAATGTGCTGAGGTGAGAGTGAATACTCTGCTTTGTTCCCTTGTTTTCAAACAACTTTCTGTACTATATCACTTAATCCCGGCTTTGTCAAGGCTATAATTCCAATGTAAGTGTTTTATTTTCCCTCTCATAGGGCCGATAGGTTATTCCTACCATGTCAAACATACGCTTGGCGGCAATCGTCGAATCCGTATCCGCGTATTTATCGGAATAATAGATCACCTCTTTAATGCCAGACTGAATGATAGCCTTCGTACACTCATTACAGGGAAAAAGCGTCGTATATAGTCTGGCTCCGCTTAAAGAACCTCCGCTGTAATTCAATATCGCATTCAGTTCCGCATGACAGACATACAGATATTTTGTATCCAAAGGCGTCCCTGTCCTCTCCCAGGGCATGCGATCATCATCACACCCAATCGGCATGCCGTTGTACCCCATGGATAAGATCTTATTGTGAGGACTGACGATACAAGCGCCCACCTGTGTATTGTTATCCTTGCTTCTCTGTGCCGAGAGCATGGCAACACCCATAAAATACGCATCCCATGAGACATAGTCCTGTCTTTTCATATGCTCCCTCCCTGATATGCTCCGATACACTGAATCATCGCCTATACAGATGCATTTTTAACAGATGCACCATCGCAGTCCGTTCATGACTCAGGACACCAGCTTACACGTCTCAATCTGCCAGCGAGAATTTATCATGAACGGAATTCATCGCTCTCTCCACATATTTCTCATCAATCAGCACTGTAACCCGAATCTCGGATGTGCTGATCATCTTGATATTCACGCCACAATCATACAGAGCCTCAAACATGGAGGCCGCAACGCCCGGATTACTCATCATGCCTGCGCCGACAATCGAAATCTTGGCAACATCTTTCTCCTCATCAATCTTCTTATAATTTCCCTTTGGAAAATTCTTCTGAATGATCATGACCGCCTCATCAGCGACATCCTCCGACACCGTAAAGGAGATGTCTTTCGTCCCGTCCCGGCCGATCGACTGCAAAATAATATCCACGTTGATGTTATATCTTGCCAATGCGTTAAATAAATGAAAGGCAATCCCCGGTTCATCCTTCAGGCCGATCACTGCAATTCTGGTTACATTTTTATCCGCTGCGACTCCGCTTACAAGCATTCTTTCCATGTTAACTTCCTCCCTGACAATTGTTCCTTCGTTTGTATTCAAGCTCGATCTCACTACCAACTGCACGCCATATTTCTTTGCCATCTCCACGGAACGATTGTGGAGAACTCCCGCGCCATGGGTGGATAATTCCAGCATCTCGTCATAGGTAATCTCATTTAATTTGCGGGCCTTCTTCACGATGCGCGGATCAGCGGTAAATACGCCGTCTACATCCGTGTAGATCTCGCAGGCAGCCGCATGCAGCGCGGCAGCCAGCGCAA